>NZ_LASY01000161.1:0-536 GCF_000973155.1 Grimontia sp. AD028
AAGTCGCGCCCGTTCTTTTTGGGGGATTAACAGCCAGTTCTAGGAAGAGCCAAGAGCTTGACTCTATATTCCGATACCACCCAAACCATGCAGTACCCAGTTACCTCCCATCTTATGCCTGCGTCAGGATATTCTTCTCTTTTCTCTAAAAGCTCGTAAAACTGACTACATGTTGATAACAATTTAGAGATATATACTGATCTTTCTCATTTCTGCTTTACAGAATAGTATGTTTATTCCGTGGCGATGACTTACAAGCTTGTGAGAGATCTCTTACAAGTGCGTGGGATTGCGCTGTTTTACCGTGAGATTTTCAGAAAGTTCAATTTTTTAATTCTTTTAAAAACAACAAGATAACAATATCGTATCTAACTCTGTATAAAAGTGTGAGTTTAATCACCTTGGGGTTGGTTGTTTTGGAAATTGGTTCGCGTAATCTTTGCGGTGTCGGAAGGATACTGACACACGGAACAGGAACTAACGCCACGGAACTTGGCAGCTCAGGAAGAGCAGGTAATGCAAGGATTGTGTTACCA
>NZ_LASY01000162.1:0-350 GCF_000973155.1 Grimontia sp. AD028
TGCAAGGATTGTGTTACCAGCAAGGAAAGCGGATTAGGGACACGGAAGGAACCGTACAGTAGACAGGAAGTTTGCTGGTCAGGAAGACACTTAGGACAACCCGGGATTGGGGGCTTAAGGAATCACTTCAGGACGAAGTAAAGGACACCCTCAGGACGAGGATGAGAGTCGAGACTGGGACAGCTCGATGGGTCAAGGTAAGACCGAAGGACACCTCCAGGACGGAGAGATAAGGATAACGCTGAAGGAATCAGCTACTGATCAAGGATTGATGCAGGGAGCAAATTTCGTAGCCGGATAGCTGCAAGTAAGACCTTAAGGGCGCGACGAAAGTCGCGCCCGTTCTTTTT
>NZ_LASY01000163.1:0-31379 GCF_000973155.1 Grimontia sp. AD028
CCTTCGGGCAGCGTTTGTGGGGGATTTCTGCGGCGTTATCGGCTTCTCATGTAGACGAGCTACACATCGAAGCCTCTGCCTTGCATAAATTCCCCACAAACTGCTGCAAAAATCATCACCAAAGGTCAACAGCCCCTTGAAGGAACTTCACTATGAACAATAAAATTGATACCAAAGCGCTGCTTGAGATTGACCGTCAGAACGTCTTTCATGCGTCGACGCACCTCAAACAATATGCGCACGGCGAAATGGACGGCCGAATTATCACTAATGCCAAAGGCATTCGTATTCAGGATTCTGAAGGCGTTGAACTGATTGATGGGTTTGCTGGCCTGTATTGCGTCAACATTGGTTATGGACGCGAGGAAATGGCCGAGGCGATTTATGAGCAGGCTAAAAAGCTCGCCTACTATCACACCTATGTCGGTCACACTAACGAAGCCTTGATTACCCTTTCTGAACGCATTCTGAAAATGGCAGGCCAAGGCATGAGCAAGGTGTATTACGGCATGTCTGGTAGCGATGCGAACGAAACTCAGCTCAAACTGGTGTGGTACTACAACAACGCACGTGGGTTGCCAGAGAAGAAGAAAATCATCTCCCGTGACCGTGGTTATCATGGTTCGAGTATCGCGTCAGGTTCGTTGACTGGTCTTCCTCTTTTCCATGCGCATTTTGATCTTCCGCTCGAGCGTATCAAACACACCCTCGCGCCCTATTACTATCGCCGCGAAGACGATGGAATGACAGAGCGCGAATTCTCGAAACATTGCGCTGACGAGCTTGAAAAAATGATCCTCGCTGAAGGCCCAGAGACAGTGGCAGCGATGATCGGTGAGCCCGTGTTAGGAACGGGTGGTATTGTTCCACCGCCGGAAGGCTACTGGCAGGAAATCCGCAAAGTGCTGGATAAGTACGACATTCTGCTAATTTCGGACGAAGTGGTATGTGGCTTTGGTCGTCTGGGCGCAGATTTCGGTTCGATCATGTACGACATGAAACCGGATTTAATCACCGTCGCTAAAGGCCTGACATCCGCTTATCAACCGCTTTCTGGTGTGATGGTTGGTGAGCGTGTGTGGAAAGTGCTGGAAGATGGCACTGACCAATGGGGCGCGATTGGCCATGGTTACACCTATTCCGGCCATCCACTCGGCGCAGCGTCGGCACTGTGTAATCTCGATATTATCGAGCGCGAGAACCTGACCGCCAATGCACGGGATACGGGTGCGTACTTCCAGCAGCAAATGCAGGCAACATTTGCTAACCATCCACTGGTGGGTGACAGCCGCGGAATTGGCTTGCTGCATGCGCTGGAATTTTCCAGCAACAAATACAAACGCGAGCACTTTGACCCTAACCTCAAAGTCGGTCCACAAATCGCGGCGGCCTGCATGGAGCAAGGGTTGATTGCACGGGCAATGCCACATGGCGATATTCTGGGATTCGCGCCACCTTTGGTAGTTGATCGTGGAGACATTGACGAAATCGTTGCCCGAGCCAAGAAAGCCATTGATAAAGTCACCAACAATTTGGTGAATAATGGCAGTTGGAAAGCCGCATAAACGAAAAAAGCCCCTTTCGGGGCTTTTTCTATATTACTTGCTAACCATTAAACCGCAGGAGCGAGTTCCGCCTCTTTCACTTTCTTCGGCGGCTTAATGCCGAACAGGATAGAGAACATCACGGGAACCACAATCAGCGTCAGAATGGTTGCGAAGCCAAGACCTGCCATGATGGTGATCGCCATCGAGCCAAAGAAGGCATCAAACATCAATGGGATCAAACCCAGAATGGTTGTCAGCGCCGCCATGCTTACTGGACGAACACGGCTTACCGCACTATCTACAATCGCCTGATAGGGCTCTTTGCCCGAGTCCAGCTCGAGGTTAATTTGGTCAAGCAGTACGATACCGTTTTTCAGGATCATTCCGCTCAGGCTCAATAAGCCAAGGAACGCGGTAAAGCTAAACGGCATGTTCCAAAGTAACAAACCAAACGCCACGCCGATGATCGACAGCGGCACCGTAAACCAGATAACCAACGGCTTTTTCAGTGAATTGAACAACAGCATGGTGATGACAAACATCAGCAAGTAGCCCATCGGCAAGGAACCAAATAGCGAATCCTGCGCATCCTTAGATGACTCGTACTCACCACCCCAGCTAATCTCATATCCTGCTGGCAATTCCAGATCCATCACCTGCGGTTGGATACGGCTCAACAGTGCTGCCGGCGTGTCCTCACTCAGAATGTCATGGTCTGCCAATACCGTCAGTGTGCGTTTACGGTCACGACGCTTGATCAGTGGCTCTTCCCAGGTCAGCTCAACACCATCAATGATCTGATCGATTGGCACATAAGCTTGCAGAGACGGACTCCAAATCGTCGCGTTCTGAATAGATTCGAAATCGACACGCTCATTCTCTGGTAGACGGCCAACAATCGGCAGAATGTCTGTACCATCGCGAAGCTGACCAATCGCCGCACCACCAAATGTCATTTGAAGGGTGTTCGACAAATCTTCTTTCGAGATACCCAAACGGCGTGCCTTGGACTCATTAAACACGGGCACCAACTCTTTGGTGCGCTCACGCCAGTCATGGCGAATGTTTCTCGCGCCCGGATCGGTATGAAGAATGTCTTCCACCTGTACTGCGATTTCACGCAATACCTGCGGATCTGCACCCGTGATACGGGCTTCTATTTTGGAAGCTGGAGACGGTCCAAACTCAATCAATTTGAACTGGAATGTTGGTGTATCAAATTCCCGTGGAAGCTCTGCGTTGAGTTGGCGCAATACCACGAACATGTTTTCCCGGTCTGTCGCACGGATTTGGATCTGTGCATAGGCTTCATAGCTTTGTTCTGGCTGATAGGTCAGCGCAAAACGCTGCAAACCCTGACCCACAGAAGACGACACAAAATCAATGTGATCTTGTTTGCGAACGTAATCTTCAACTTTCTTGGTTTCTTCAATCGTTTTGCGAATATCTGTGCCTTCCGGCATCCAAAGATCGACGTAGAACATCGGCGTGTTTGACGGCGGGAAGAACTGCTGTTTTACCATGCCGAACGCCATCACCGCTGCCACCAACAAGGCGATCATGCCAGCCACTGTCAGCCAGCGAAATCGCATCGCCAGCTTCAGCGACCAGCCAAACAGGGTGAACAACCAACCTTTATACGGGTCAACATCTTCGCTTGCTGCGTCTTCTTCTTTGAGCAACAGATTAGCGAGGAAAGGCGTGATCGTCAGCGCCGTTACCCAGCTCAGGAACAATGAATAACACAGTACCCAGAACAGCGAGCCCATGAACTCACCGGTCGCGTCTTCCGAAAGACCAATCGGTGCAAAAGCCGTAATCGCAATCACAGTTGCACCAAGCAGAGGCCATTGGGTCTGCTTAACAATATCTGCCGCTGCCTGAACACGGGTGCGCCCTTTCTTCAGACCAACCAATATGCCTTCGACCACCACAATGGCGTTATCCACCAGCATGCCGAGAGCAATGATCAACGCGCCCAGTGAGATTCGGTGAAGTTCAATTTCGTTGTAATCCATCAGGATGAAGGTACCAAACACAGTCAACAGCAGCACAAGGCCGATGATGATCCCGCTTCTCATCCCCATGGCGAACAGCAGCACGATGATAACAATCGCCACCGCCTGCCCCAGACTCACCACAAAGTCCTGAACCGAGGCATCAACTTCTGCCGCTTGGTTATAGAAGTGGTTCAATTCGATACCAACGGGTTTGAGCGACTCCAGACGTTCAAGTTCTGCATCGAGTCTTTGCCCTACTTCCACCACGTTCACACCAGAGGCAAATGAAATACCGATGTTGATCGCCGGCTTACCGTTGAAGCTGATGACATTGCCCGGCTTTTCCTGAATGTCACGCGACACTGTCGCCACATCTTTCAGGCGAATCAAATTGCCTGTATCACGGCCGTGAATAATCAGGTTTTCCAGCGCTTCTACTGAGGTCAAAGTACCACTTGGTCGAATCACCAGACTTTCACCGTTCACCATGACTTCACCGGAAGAGACGACATTGTTCTGGCGATTGAGTAGCGACGAAACTGTGGTCATATCCAGATCAAGCGCTGCCAGTCGGTCGAGAGAAATCTCAACAAACAGCATTTCTTGCTGGTCACCCGCGATAGACACCTTGCCCACACCTTCGACCAGTTCCAGGTCTCGGGCCAAGTAATCAGCATAGCGCTTTAGCTCTACATAATCGTACCCATCGCCGGTGAGCATCAGCATCACGCCGAACACATCACCAAAGTCATCGATGATAGAGAGTGAATTCACGCCGCTAGGAAGAGAGGGTTGAAGATCGTTAATCTTGCGGCGCATTTCATCCCAAATTTGGGGGAGTTCATCCGGGCCGTAATCCATCTTCATCGACACCATCAACTGCGACATACCGCTTGAGGATGTGGACGTGATTTTGTCGATGTAAGGCAAACGACGGATTTCTTTCTCCAACGGATACGTCAGTTCTTCTTCGACCTCTTTTGGTGTCGCACCCGGATAAGTTGCGACTATCATGGCATCTTTAATCGTAAACGCAGGGTCTTCAAGTCGTCCCAAATCAAGGAAAGAGAACACACCACCAACCGCGAGGATGACGATGAAAAGCCAGCTGATGACTTTATTTTTTATTGAATATTCAGCGATGTTCATCCGTTACTTTTCTCCGTCGCCTCTACCTTTTTACCCTCACGCAGTTTGCGCAGGTTTGAGTTCACCAGAATGTCTCCCTCAGAAATGCCAGACGCGACAATGGCGCCATCACCTGTCACTTCTGAAACGGCCACCTCAATGCGATTGACCTGATCGTCTTTGAGTTTCCACACATAGAAACGACCCTTCTCATCACCCGCTTGAAGTACCGTCATCGGCACTTTGTAGCCATCAACAGCCAAGATACCGGCCTGCACCATATCTACAGATACAGTTGCAGTCGTACCCGGTAGAATTTCAGGTGAAACCTGCGCCATGGAAAGCCACATTTCGTAGCTACCCGTTTGTTCGTTCGGTTCGCTGGTGTGTTCGAGATAACGCATTTGATAATCACCATCGATGCCAGAGAAGGTCACTTGCGGTGTGTAAGGAATGCGCTCACCGGTTGGGTTGATCATCGATAGCAGATTGTCAGAAAGCTCAATCTGCACATAGACCTTGTCGTCCTGATACAGGTTTACCACTGGCTCACCTGCCTGAACTCGCTCAAAGCGCTCTTTAGGCACATCAGAAACCGCGCCTGTGAATGGCGCTTTGAGTTCAGTGTATTTCAACTGATTTTGCGCTAAAGCAAACTGGGCTCGGGCTAATTGCGCATTGGCTTGAAGCTCATCCAGTTCCGCTTCTGAAATCATTTCGTTTGAACGTAAACCACGTCCACGCTCAAGCTGTCGGGAAGCCAGGGTGTATCGCGCTTTCGCATCGTTGTAAGTTTGACGGACGGCGTTGTCGTCGAGACGTGCAATCAACTGACCCGCTTCTACATGGTCGCCGGCTTTAACATAAACTTCGCGAAGTTCACCTGTGCTTCGAAACGCGATAGGCGTTTTTTCCGCAGGCACTACTTCCCCTTTAAAGGTGCGGAATTGGTTCTTCACGGGAGCATCAACCTGTACGGTCGACACATATAGAGGTGACGCCGTCACGTTCTGTTCTTCAGTCTGACAGCCAGTCAGCATTAACGCGCCAATCACTGCGGCAGTGAGTGCTTTTACTTTCATCAAATCCCTTCCTCACGTTCCCATGCTTTCACTTCCTGACCTTCATGAAGTGTTTCTACACCGGCGACAACCACCAGATCTTTTTCATCCAGACCAGAGAGAATCTTGCCTTGTGGCGTCAGAGAAACTGCCGCTTTTGCGACGCGATGGGTAGATGGGTCCATCACCCAAACTGTCCCTTCACTGTCATTGCGACTGACCCACGCAGTGTCAGGCAAAGAGAGTTGTAAACCTGCTTCTGTACGCGCGATGTGTACCTGCCCTGTCATACCACTCAATAAGTTACGGTGTTCAGGGCGAACGACAGTCATGGTCGCTTGATAGGTATTGGTATCGGTATTTGGCTGGGTCGAGATTTCTTTGAATACGCCCGGGATTTTTAGGTTGGATTCGCTATCCAGAGAAAGCCACATGGTTTGGGCTGACAGGTTGGCAATCCCCATTCTCTCCACAAAGCTGACTGGCATAGTGAAAGACACATCCAGCTTCGCATTGTCGATAATGTTCAGGATTTGCTGTTTCGCGGCGACCACTTGATTCGGTTTGACGAAGGTGTAGGAAACCACACCATCAAACGGCGCTACCAGCTGGGTATACCCCAGCTCAGTTCTAGCTTGCTCATAACGGGCGCGTTCCGCTTTGTAGTTGGTTTCTGCCTGCTCATACACATCTGTACTCACTAGCTTCTTGGCGTAGAGGCGCTGAGAGCGCTCCCATTGAGTACGCGCCAGTGAATAGCTGGCTTTCGCTGAATCCAGGGATAAAGCCAGATCACTGTCATCCAGTGTCGCAAGCACATCGCCTTTGGCAACGCGCTGTCCCATTCGCACATTCAGTTGCTGGACTTCACCACCCACCTGAAAAGAAAGCTGTGCACGGTTTGTCGCATCAATTTCAGCCAGGAAGTTATCCGAACTGGAGAGCACATAATCTTCCACTGCCAAAAGCTTTACAGGCTTCACTGGCATAGGTTCCGGCGTTTCAGAGACAGCTTCATTGCATCCTGACAACAATCCCACCATGACAAACAGGGCAAGGACATTTCCGAGGGTGCGTTTCATTCGTTGATATCGCACAACACTCACTCCATAGGTTTATATTACACACCTGTGCAGTATAAGACTGAATACGAACAGATCAATATATTTTCCACGTGTATAATAAAAATATTGGAGTCCTTTTCTGGGATCTGGTAAATATGCACAGTGTTTTAGGGGAAACTGCAGACAGATATGCAAGAACGAAAGCAAGGCCGTCGTAGTGCGGAAGCAGCAGAACAGACGAAATGCGACATTCTCCATGCAGCAGCAGACATGTTTGCCGAGCAGGGTTTTGAGCGCGTATCACTTAGAAATATCAGCGAAAAAGCAGGTGTTTCACACAGTCTGATCCGCCACCACTTCGGTAGCAAAGAGCAGATCTGGCAAGCAGTAAGTGACGGTATGGATGACTTCATGCAACGTTACATTACCGCCATCATCAACTATCTTCCCGAGTCATACACCAGCGCCCAACGCGTCTATCACTTTCTGTCTTACATGAGTGCTTTTACGCTGGTTCACCCTCGCCCAATCCAGTTTATTGCTGACGCTGTCCGACAGGATGATGATGCTTTACTGCGTTACTTCCTTCGCTCCAAAGATGAGTTTTCTGCCGCTTTCTCTTCGCTGTTTGATGAGTACAACCGCGACAATCCAGAAAAGCCTGTCGATATGTGGGAAATGAAATGGCAGATGCTGCAAACCGTTCATGCCGCTACCAGTCTGCGCCCGATGATGGCAGAAACTTGGCCTGATTGCGGTGATGACCAAGACAAGCTGCTTCTTAAGCATTGGTCACTTTATAACCGCATTATCGCCATGCAGTTAGCCATTCCTGCTGATGAAATGATCCGCGTAGAGTCGTTACATTCTCTGATTTTTGACGTACCCTGCCACGTCTAGAAATACGGTCACCACCCATCGGTGACCGGGAAATAAACCGTCAAGCATGTCTAGATATTTTTGATATCTTTTCAAAGAGTTATAAAGCATGTCCTCTTCAAAATCAGCCTAGTCTTAACTCATACTTTGCGCCCAATTCCAGCCTATCATTAGGTCCAATTTTCTCTCATTTTTAAGTCCAACCATATTCCAGTGTTTGCCCTGATGTTAAAAAGCACTCGATTGACTGAGGTTGGGCAACAACAAGCAAAAAAATACGAACTTGTGCCCGACTGACATTGGATGATTTGACCTCATTAAGGAGAGGCTTCAATGGCTGATATTATTGGCACAACAGGACAAGATTTTATTTCAGGTACGAACGAAGCGGATCGTATTACTGGCTATGCCGGTAACGATATTCTTTTAGGACAAGGTGGCGATGATGTGATTTACGGTGACGGTGAAGTCACTGATAGCTCACAGCAAAGCGAAGGCAGCGATATTACCTTCGCTGACAACGATGGCCTCTATGACATCAGTGACGCCACGCAAGTCACACTCAACCTTTCAGATTTCACTCACAGCACAGGCTACAACACGAGCATCGGTTACTACATTACCGACGCGGAAGGTAATGTCATTAAGTCTGTTGTTATCGCACCAAACGTGAAAGATCTTGAATCGCTTGAAGTTAACATTGACACCCTCGGCGGCGCGAATCTCGGCACATTCATTATCGTCGATGGCAGCTCAAAAGGTTTTGAAGCCGGTGATGTTGATTTCAATTTTGACGGCAGCAAGCCAGTCGTTTCACAAACAACAGCCACGGGCACTGTTTCCACTGACTGGGTTTACTTTTCACAGCAAGATGTGAATCAGGACAGTAAAGATCACAAAGCCATTGTCGGCAATCGTGAATCTTGGGAAGACTTGTATAACCTCGGCGATAACGACAAAAACGACACAGCATACAACCTATCCCTCACCAAAACTGTCGCAACAGATGGTCGTATTACGACTACTGATGGCACCTATGACGTATCTGGTCAAGCAAGCGTCACTCTGGATTTCAGCGACTTTTCTCACAGCACGGGTTTCCACAGCAGTATCGGTTACATGTTGCAGGATGCGGACGGCAATATCATTGGTTCTTACGTTGCCATTTCGAATGTAAAGCAAATGCATGAGCACGACTTGGGTGAGAGCCTGAAACTCGACATCGATACGGAAGGTGCGGTTTCGCTGAGTACTTTCCTTATTGTTGACGGCGCAAGCAAAGGCTTTGACATCGGTGCTGTTGATATCGACCTCTCGGGCAGCGTCCCAACCGTGTCGCAAGGTAAACATCAAACAGACTGGATTTACTTCTCCAACCAATCGCTGAACAAAGATGGTCATGACCACATGCTGGAAGGCGGTAACCGTTTTTACTGGGAAGACCTCAACAATCTCGGTGACCACGATTTTGGAGACACGGTTTACAACCTGGATGTCTTTGAAAACACCACACCTCCTGAGTTTGTGGATAAATCCTCTGGCTTGTATGACATTGCCGGTGAAACTGAAATTACCCTGAACTTCTCTGAGTTCACTCACAGCACAGGCTTCCACAATAGCGTGGGTTACTACATCCTTGATGAAGACGGGAATGTGGTTAAAGCCGTTGTTGTTGCGCCGGACGTTAAAAACGTTGAGTCACTGATTGTTGATGTGGAAACCGAAGGCGGCGTAGAGCTGGGGACTTTCCTGATCGTTGACGGTCACAAAAAAGGCTTTGAAGCAGGCACTGTAGACCTGAGTTTTGATGGTGACAAACCCGTCGTGACGCAAACCACTGAGACCGGCACTGTCCATGCTGATTCTAACTGGCTGTATTTCTCTGACAGCAGTGAAAACGCAGACGGTAAAGAGCACAAGGCGATTGTCGGCAACCGTGAAGCATGGGAAGACTGGCACAATCTGGGCGATGATGACAAGAACGACACCGCCTACACGCTGGATATTCAGAAAGGCTCACAAACACCATCCGTTCAAAGCCCTGATAGTACTAACAACACCTCATACAGCTACGACGATTTGATTTCTGGCGGTGATGGTAATGACACCATCTACGGTGGATTGGGCAACGACACCATTTACGGCGGCACTGGCGAAGACCGTATTTTTGGTGACAATCAAGGCGGAAAAGAAGTGCAAGCCGTTGAGCCTGCACCAGCAACCCGTTTGAAGGGAGATGAAGGTAGCTATGATGTCTCTGGTTCAAGCAGTGTCACGCTTGATTTCAGTGACTTTTCACATGGCACCGGATACCAAAACAGTATTGGTTATATGCTGAAAGACGCTGATGGAAACGTCATCAATGCTTATGTTGCCATCGCTAACGTTAAGCACATTGGCGACAGCTATGTACTGGATATCGATACCGAAGGCGCGGCATCACTGAGCACTTTCATCATCGTTGATGGTGCATGGAAAGGCTTCGACATTGGTGAAGTATCTATCGAAATCTCCGACGCCGCAGTCCCTTCTGTCGCTCAAGGTAATGTTCACACGGACTGGATTTACTTCTCAGACGAATCGCTGAACAAAGATGGAAAAGACCATCAGGCTGAGGGCGGTAACCGCTTCTACTGGGAAGACCTGAACAACCTGGGCGATCATGATTTTGATGACACAGTTTACAACCTAAACGTGTTCGATAACTCATCAGCACCGGAGTTTGCTGACACGCCAGACGGCATGTACGACATCAGTGGCGAATCAACTGTTACCCTGAACTTCTCAGAGTTTACTCACAGCACTGGCTACAAGAGCAGTATTGGTTATTACATCCGCGATGAAGACGGCAACGTCATCAAAGCGGTTATCGTTGCGCCAAATGTCAAAGACGTGGATTCACTGATTGTCGATGCAGACACTGAAGGCGGTGTTGAACTCGGCACTTTCATCATCGTCGATGGCCACCACAAAGGCTTTGAAGCTGGTGAAGTGAACTTCGACCTTGATGCTTACAAGCCCATCGTTTCCCAAACCACGGAAACTGGCACAGTGAAAACTGACTGGGTCTATTTCTCTGAAACAGAGGAAAACGCAGACGGTAAAGATCACAAAGTCAATGTGGGTAACCAGGAAGCCTGGGAAGACTTGTGGAACCTTGGCGACAAAGACATGAACGACACCGCGTACACGCTGGATGTCGTGAAAGGTTCAGATTCGAACGGCCTAAATGTCGGTGTTTCTTCAGTCACCTACAACGACAATATCTACGGCGGTGCAGACAATGACACCATTCAAGGTGGTCTCGGTGATGATGTTATCCGCGGCGAAAGCGGTGATGACCTGATTTACGGTGACACAGGCATTCAAAGCGATGACCTACACACCACTGTATTGCAGAAAACGCGTATCACCACCGAAAACGGCTCGTATAACATTGCTAACCAAGACACCGTTGAGCTCGATTTCAGCGATTTCAGCCATGGCACAGGCTACCAGAGCAGCGTGGGCTACATGCTGCATGGCGCAGATGGCAACGTGATCGGAGCCTATGTGGTCATCGCAAACGTTAAGCAAATGCACGAGAAAGATCATGGTGAAAACCGCGTGATTCAAATTGAGACAGAAGGCGCAGCAAGTCTGAGCACCTTCCTGATCGTTGATGGTGCTTGGAAAGGTTTTGATATGGGTGAAGTTGCCCTGAACCTTTCTGATATTTCCAATCCGGTCATTTCTCAAGGTACCGTGCACACTAACTGGGTGTACTTCTCGGAAGCTTCCCTGAATCAGGATGGTAAGGACCATCATCTGGAAGGCGGCAACCGCTTCTACTGGGAAGATTTGAAAAACCTTGGTGATCATGACTTTGACGATACCGTCTACAACCTCAACGTTTCGACCGTTGAAACCGTCAAGATCGACGTTGATCCTTCTCTGGCAAGTGGTAACGATGCCATCGACGGTGGTGACGGCGACGACACCATCTACGGCGAAGGCGGTGATGACATCATTTTCGGTGGCGCAGGTAACGACGTGCTGTTTGGCGGCGCGGGGGACGATTTCATTTACGGCGGTGACGGCGACGATATCCTCCAAGGTGGCCTTGGCAGTGACAGCCTTTATGGCGGCGCGGGTAACGACTACCTTCAGGCGGGTTACGAAGATGACTTCGCACTGGATGGTGGCACAGGCATGGATATCTATGTGGGCAGTGAAGGTAATGACACCCTTTACTTCGACCAGGAAGACTTCTCTGACCTGAATTTCCTGAAAGAGAATGGCAACATCTACATCGGTGACCGTGGCTTCGACAAATTGATTGTGGAAGGCGACGCCAATGTTGATTTCACTGGTGTGACGTACGGTTTGACCTCTGGCCTTAAGCCGATTGCACAGGTAGAAGCTGTGGTGGGCGATGAAGGCAATCAAACTGTCACCGCCAATGCTTTCGCCATTCAGGCACAGTCAGACCCATTCCAGTCAGCGTCTTTAGTTAACCCTGGTGATTGGAATGGCTTCGTTGCTTACCTTGGTGAAGGTGATGATGCGTTCAATCTGGATGCGAAAGGCTGGGTTTACGACTCTGCTTCCGCACCAACAGCGGAACTGTCTGCCGAGATGATTAACTTTATGGGACTCACCGACGCCCAAGCTGGCGAACTGGATGCGTACGTCTTTGAGAGCTCGTCTGGCTCCACGATCACCATCTGGACGGACGCTGAAGACGTGGCATTAAACGGCAATGACTTGTTAGGATTTGGTTCACTGTCTTAAGTCAACGAGTTAACCAAACAAACCCGGCCAATGGCCGGGTTTTCTTTTTCTAAAACAGTAAAGTATTAGTTCAGAAAGCCTATACCGTCCTCTCACACTTTTCGCCCAGAACTGTTTGATATACCGTTCAATTTCCGCCGATATTTCCCCTAACGCCTATACCAGTATTGTCTCGGGGTTTAAAATAAGCCCTTCGATATTGACTGGGCTGTTTCTTCAATACGATGGCCTTCTAGCCCAAATCAATGTCTTCTATCCTGCCCCTCAAAAGGGGCAATTTTTTTCAAGCTAGTCTGCGATTTGATGAAAACTCGAGAAAGTCATTCGCTGCCAGTGAACGCGAAAAGTACCAACCTTGAACCTTAATATCGTGTTTTCGGGCGACGTAGCTATACTGCTCTTCGGTTTCCACACCTTCCACAATGATTTTCATGCCAAGCTCGTTGGCAATGGCGATTAATCCATTAAAGACTTTTTGGCCTCTGTCATTTCCCAAAGCGAGAACAAAGCTCCGGTCAATTTTCAGCGCATCGATATCAAAGCGGTTGAGGTAACTCAACGAACTGTATCCAGTGCCAAAGTCATCGATATGTACGGATGCCCCCACTTTATGCAGCCGACGAATGGACTCTCCCACCATTTTTTCATTGCCTAACAAGGCGTCTTCTGTAATTTCAAAGTGGATTAAGCCAGGCACACTGCTTATCCGGTTCACTATCCTGTCTATCCGGCTTTTGTTGGCTAACGTATCCGCTGTGATGTTCACGCTAATCGGTATTTCCAGCCCCTGTCCCATCCAGATATGACATTGATCGACACATTTATCCACAACCCACATGTCGATATCACTCAGCATCTTGGCCTTTTCAAAGAACGGGAGAAACTCTCCGGGCAGCTCGACGTTGCCATCCTCATCTTTGACCCGGATAAGCGCTTCTACACCCACTACCCTGCGGGTTTCGCAGCTGATTTGAGGCTGAAACTCCAAAAAGAATTCGCGGTGAGAGAAAGATTCCATGTGCAGTTGTGTGACTTCAATCTCTCTGAGACGAAGCAAAGATTCTCTCACCGGGTCAAAAGAAAGGACATAGGCCTCTTCTTCCTTACGGGTATACGTCGTATCAAGAGAAGGCAGATAGACATTCTGTTTGCTCGCCTCTTTCTCCTGCATTTTTAAAAACGGCAGATAGACAAAGATATTCATCACCACAATGGCGATTTGGAAAGCCACTGCCGCTAAATCTCCGCCTGTTGCAATGTACGCGTTGATCACGACCGGACTGGTGAGCGGCGCCAAGGTGTAAGGCACAGTGACCAAGCCAGTCTGCAACACCAGAACCGCCACCCACATGTTAATCAGAGGTGTGAGTAAGAAAGGTAAAAACAGACGGAGATTAAATATGATGGGCAAGCCAAACAACAGCAGTTCGTTGATATTGAACAGTCCAAGCGGGATGCTTGTCAGCGCGATCAGGCGCATTTTGGTGTTCTTAGAGAAGATCAGCACCGCAATGGAAAGTCCCAACGTGGACCCAGCTCCGCCAACAAAGACAAACAACGCCATGGTTGAAAGGTTCATCACGTTGGGCGCATCACCCCCTGCCATCACCGTGCTGCGGTTGACTTCCAACGCATGAACCAGAGGCTCAACAAGTGGTGTCAATGCATAGTATCCGTGGATTCCCAGGAACCAAAACACGGAATTCAAAGTGGTAAAAATCGCACCTGATTCAATGGGTTCATTTTCGAAATCTGTGTTGTGTAACGTTTGCAGCATGATTTCGACATCGAACAGGTGGTAAACCCAAGACAACCCCATCGCCACCAAGGCAACAAAGCCCGCAACAATGACACCGGGAAGCATCAAATTCATCGAGTCTTTTACAGGTTTACCGGCTATTTCGCTGTTGAGGATGCGAGTCCACCGGAAACGTTTAGTCTTTGAGAGCAGAGGCACGGCGTAGAGCGGCAAGGTTAAGCCGACGAAGAGCAACAAGGTATCCACGGCTTTGTCGTCACTGCCCATGACTTGTGCTGTCACAGCGACATACGCCATGTTCAGTATGACCACCGGCGGCCTCGCCAATCGCCAGTAAATCGCATACATCGAGCTAATCGATGCCGCAAAAAAATAGGGATACAGCTCAACAAGCATCGCGGAGAGTTGAGTCAGGTTCTCTTGCAGTGTTGGCGCATAGAACCCGAAGAAATCGAGCAGACTGGAAATGAACACCAATGTGTTGGAAAGGATCAGGCAAGGCACCAACCACAACATGCCATCGCGTAGCGCACGTAATGGGCTCCAGACGCCTTCAACGGATCGAGATATAAACTTGGTGAATAGATGTCTTGTAGCGTTATTGTTGTTCATCCAGCACACACCAACTTTTTTAGAACGAACTTGATGGAAAAAGAACCATCTCCTGGATTCCTAAAATGATTTCATGCACAACAACGTCATGTGCAACATTTTTACGAGTCCGGTGGTAAAGCTATACGACAATGCATAAAAAGAAAAATAGGCAAGACTATATATTCATAGAGACTGCCCCCCCCTCGCATAAGTGATACAAAAACTAAGCCTTGTACAAGTTTTTGTGGTTCCTATCTCGCCCAATTCTCATGGCACGTGTACAGCAAGTGTAAATCTTGCTCCACACTATCAAACGACCCAATCTACTGTTCAATCTCGACTTTCAGACCTGATTTCCGCATCTTGTGCCCTGTTTTTCGCTGCTCTTTTCTTTTTGGCGGCGACCCAAGGAAGGAATCTACATCATGGATAAGGAACATAGTCTGAGAGAAAACCTGTTGGCATTGTTGCTCGGCAGTGCGCTCGTTTCTCTTGGCGTCATCTTTTTTAATAAGGTCGGGCTACTGACTGGTGGTACAGCAGGACTCGCCATCTTCCTGACCAAAGTCAGCACTTTCAGTTTCGGGCAAATATTCTTCGTTCTGAACCTGCCGTTTTACATTCTTTCTGTCATGCGAATGGGTTGGCGATTCACTCTCAACACATTTATCGCAGTGACCATTGTTTCTGTCGCCGTCGATCATCTTCACCACGTCATTGAGATTGCGCGCATCGACCCTTTCTATGCTGCGATTCTAGGCGGTGGGTTAATTGGTATCGGTATGTTGGTGATCTTCCGACATAAGATGAGTCTGGGTGGATTCAACATTCTCGCCCTTTATTTGCAGGAACGTTTCGGTATCCGCGCTGGAAAGGTACAAATGGCGCTGGACTGCAGCATTGTGGTGATGTCGCTGTTTATTGTTGATTTCTGGTTAATCGCCTTGTCTGTCGTTGGCGCTATTTCCACCAATTTGATACTGGCAATGAACCACAAACCAGGCCGTTATCAGCCTAAACCGCAAACTGCGTAAACCAGAAAATAAAGTCAGAAAGCCGCAAAATTTGGCGGCTTTCTTGTTTCTGTTTTTTGCGCAGCTAATAGAAACTGATAGGAAGATAGAAATCGAGTTCGAACCGTTCATCTTCGTTAAGAAAATGATTCTTATGATAGTGAACATAAGCAGGTGTCGAGTTCAGTTTGAACCCAGAAGCTGGAAGCCATTGTTCCAACACCTTACTGATTTGTGGCAACAACTCTCCGTAAACGCCCGTTAGCCTAAATACCGCGTGCAATCCTCCCGGAATCACCAGCTGATTCACCACCCCACGCACTTTGATGGGCTTATCAATGGCAATGCAGGCGACATAGCGGCATTTATCCAGTTCAACCCAAGCTGGATTGGAGTGATGCAACCCAAACTGAATACTGTCATCCCGTCCTTCTGCGTTAGCCCAAGCTTTCATCACACGCCAAGCGTTCTTAATCGAGCGGTTGTAACCAACATGGCGAACATATGCAGCGAAACGCTCCGGCACTTCGACAATTTTGGGTTCCGGTAGTTGTCGGGTTGATACTCTGTGATAACCCGCCGCCACTTCAGGATCGCGTAAATAAGGCTTCTCATCCCCTTCCAGTTCATGTTTACGCCACTCTCCCGGCGCGACATGAAAAGTCGCTTTGAACGCACGGCTAAAAGAGGACACCGAATTAAAGCCACATTTATTGGCAATCTCTAGTACGGATGATCCTGCATCGAACATCAACTGATTCGCTGCATACTCCATACGCGTTCTTCGGATGTACTGATGAATAGACTCACCTACCACACTCTTAAAAATACGGTGAAAGTGTTGCTCTGAATACGCGGCCACATCAGCCAGCTCCTTTGCAGGTAAGTCTCGGCTGATATCTTTGTGAATGTAATAGAGCACATCATTGATGCGCGAAATATGCTGTTGGCTCATTAATGGAAATAGCATAAATGGACATGTTTAAGAGCATAAACAGACATACTAAAACAATCAACGAGGAGTAATATGATTCAATCCCCTTAAATGGGGCCAATAATAAAAACTCAATCAGGTGCAAACATGGAAATCGCTAAGTCTCTTCAACAGACCCCGTCTTCGTACATTCGTGAAATTCTTGCTGCGGCATCAGATAAGAATGTTATTTCACTGGCAGGTGGTTTGCCTGATGAAAAGACATTTCCCATTGATCTGATGAAGCCAACACTCGAAACCCTTTCTGACATGCCAGAAGTCTTTCAATACGGGGCCACCGCGGGTTATACGCCGCTGTTGAACTTCCTGACTGATTACTTCCAACTGCCTGATACTCATATTGCGATGGCTTGCACCGGTTCACAGCAAGGACTCGACCTGATTGCCCGTGCTTACGTGAACCCTGGCGATAAAGTCGTAATGGAAGCACCTAGCTATCTTGGCGCAATGCAGGTATTTGGACTGGTTCAGGCAGACATCGTGACCGTTCCGCAAACCGAGTTCGGCCCGGATATCGAAGCCTTGCGCACTGTTTTCTATGAACAGTCACCAAAAATGTTTTACGCGGTACCAGATTTCCACAACCCAACGGGTGTGTGTTGGTCACTGGAAACCCGTAAACAGGTTGCAGCGCTCTGCGAGCAATACAATGTTGCCCTGATTGAAGATGCCCCATACCGCGAATTGCGTTTTTCGGGCGAAGCGATTCCTCTGGTTTCTGATTTCTGTCCGCAGCACTCAATCGTGCTGCGTTCATTCTCTAAAATTGCTTCTCCTGGTTTACGCGTAGGTATTGTGAGCGGCAAACGCAGCTATCTGGAGCCTCTTATCAAAATCAAACAAGGTGCGGATCTACATTCCAGCGTCCCAATGCAGGCACTCTTGCTGGGTCTTCTGAAGCATGACAACTTTGAGTATCACATTGATACGATTCGCACGCTTTATAAGTCACGCTATGAAACCTTGTATTCAGAGTTGCTGAAAAAGCTGCCGAAAGGCTGTGAAGTAAAACAGGTAGATGGTGGTATGTTTGTGTGGGTGACGCTGCCAAACTGCGACACCTTCAAACTGGCTAAAGAACTGTTAAAAGACGGGGTAGCAGTGGTTCCAAGCCCGGTATTCTATCCGCAACCTGAAGCGGCAAAAGCGGCACTTCGCCTGAACTTCACCAACGCAACGAACGATGAACTCGCTGACGCCATTTCCAGATTAGCGACAGGCCTTGCCAAACACCTAGAGTAAACTCAAAACAAAACTGAGGCGAAGACCGATGTCTGATCCTCGCCTCAGTAAATATGTTTTATGGGCCGAATCCGTCACGCCTGATTAATGACGTTCTTGATTATACCTACCGCTTTGACCGTCGCTGCCACCGCAACTGCCGCTACACCTACATCAGATGCCGTACCCTCAACAGAATCTAAGTTAATGGAGTCTGATATTTGTCCGATATTTGCAGTTGCATCGGCGAGCACTTCAAATGGGACAAATAAAGCAGCAACACAGTACAGTACATATTTCATATTCATCGCAGTTATCCTCACAGCTTTCATGCAGAACTGCATTCTGCAAGAAATGAAAAAACTTACCTCACCTTTCTCAATTTAGTTGTCAAAATGAGAAATTCAACAAAATAAATTTTCATTAATTAATTCATATATTAAAAAGCACCGCATTTTCTCATTTTGAGAAAATGACCAGAAACTCAATCACAAAACAATATTACTAGACACTATTTTAAGAGATATAATGCGGTATAAAGGAAGGGTTCTACTTATTATTTCCAACATCAAGCGACGATTGACATCAGGATTGGGAGAATAAAAACAAACCCGCACATTGCGCCTACAAGAAAACTTATCGTATCCATGCCTAATCACCCATTTATTACTATAGTTTAATGATAGGTCATACTCAGCCTGTTCATAGTGATGCTAGTACATCGACTACCAAACGGCTTTAACGGGCTGACTTCTCGGATAAAAAATGAACGGTAACGGTAACGGTAACGATCCCGATAACACCAGTTGTAGTTCAGGCAGTAATGAAAGCTCAAGTACCTGCGACCAAGTGATTAGTCAATTAACCGAAGCAGTACTGAAACTTACTGAAATTGCTGACGATACTGGACTAACGCCTGCCGACATGGTCAACGAGGCATTCTTTCTCGGGTTTTCACTCGTCGTTTTCTGTGGCTTACTTGCCATTCCTGTTATTACCATTATTCGTGTATTGAGGGCGTAGTTATGTTGTCTTTAATATACGGTCGACCCGGTACAGGCAAGTCTTATGAGGCAGTCAAATATCACATACTTCCTAACCTAAAAAAGGGAACGCTTGTTGTTACCAACATTCCCATCCATGTTGATAGCCCGCACTTGATTTATATACAGGATGTCAATCTTTCTGATGTCATTCCAATCGTGGATGATGCAGAACGAGATGTGGTTTTTGTTATCGACGAATTTCAATTTGCTTCAAGAGAAAATGAGGAAGGATGGTTTCAGTTATTTGCTCAACACCGTAAATTCCATACGGATTTTTTCATTATTACCCAGTCACCATTGTCATTACCCGAAAAACTGAGAGATCTTATTTCTTTCTCTCACAAAACCACACACAACCCCCTATTTTTAAAAAACAAAACATATATTAAAAAGGTTTATGACGGCATCCCTAACAGGTTTAGGAGCGTCACCTTAAGTTCTCGACTGAGAATCTATGATAAACGCATCTTCTCGTTGTACGATTCTTTCTACAAAAAGAACTATATGGATAAAGGAAACGTCGTTTATGCGGATATCAACAGTAGCATGATGATATGGCCATTTATCGCGGTGGTTTTAGTAGCGACTGTTTTCATGAACTTTTCGGTTGAGAAGGACTTTAGTGTCAGTTCTTATCTCAACCATTCTAAAGAAGCTGAACCTGAAGAAGCTCCTATTTGGTTACCTGAGCCACCACAGGCCGGGGAGCCCGTCGTTGACTCTGTACCAGCAGACCCCATCAGTGTGCCAATTACCGCACAAGCGAGCGCAGTACCAAAGGAGCCCCGCACGTCAAAACCTTCAAAGAACGATGCGCTTATCAAACTTCTCTTCACGTCTTCCGTCTCGATCGGAGGCTGGCACTATGAAAAAGACAATCGCGTCTCTTACATTGATATTAATCAGTCCGGAAGCAGCATTCGCTTAAAATCCAACAACCCAGTCTTCGAAGAAGTAGACCTGCATTTCTACGAAGATTGTGTGGCAAAACTGGCATACAGCACGAAAGACAGGATCATTGCTTGCCAGGAGTAATACTCGGCATAGTAAAAGGCGGGCAGTTTCAAAAACCACCCGCCTTAATATCCTAAACTTTTAGCGGCGCTTGACTTACTTTTTCTTCTTCACCTTTCCCTGAACCGCTTTGAAGCGCGGATTGGACTTGCAAATCACATAGAGACGTCCGCGGCGTTTCACCACCTGACAATCTTTGCTTCGGTTCTTTGCACTTTTCAGCGAACTCAATACTTGCATCGTTTACTTCCCTGCCTTCAGGTTTTTGCCACCAAAGCGTTGATTGAATCGCGCCACGCGACCATCTTGCTTCGCCATTTTTTGTTTACCGGTATAGAACGGATGCGAATGCGATGAAACATCCAGCGTCACATAGGGATAGGTCTTGCCATCCAACTCCACCGTACGTTTGGTTTGCACTGTCGAACCGACAAGGATGTATTCGTTTGCGCCTGTGTCGTGGAATGCCACAGTTCTGTATTCCGGATGGATACCTGGTTTCATGATAATGCCCTCCAACTCATGATTGCTACGTTATAACATAACATTTAAATTCATCAAGTCAAATACTAATCATTATCATTTGCAAAAGGATTGGTGCGAATGTTTTCAGAGAGGTATGCGAAATCGAGGATACAAAAAAGGCCACGCTGAGTATCTGTGGCCTTTAAAAGTTCTTCTGAAGATAAACCGAATTACGGCGTTTCAGACGCTTCGACTTCGCTGTTTACTTCGATTTCAATGGCGTCTAAATCAGCCATCTTTTCCTCGATATCTACGGCATTTTCACATGCGTAGGCATTGCCGAACATGGTTACTGAAGAAGAGAAACCAAATGGCTGATACAAGTACAAGACGTTCGCGCCTTTGTCTGCCGCTTTAATACGCATTTGGTTCAAGGTTCCCCAAACCATGTCTTTGTCAGCATGCAGCCAATAATCATAAAAATGGCCTTCAGAGCCGATCACTGTGCCTTTGTGTTCGCATCCCTGAATGGCATTTACATCGTCCCAGATGACTTTAACTTGTTCAGATTGTTGAGTTGGAAACGTCACACAACCTGAAAGCAGTGTCGCTGACACCAGCGCCACACTCAGCATTACCTTTTTCATTCAGAATGAATCTCTCAAAGTTCAAGGGCGCGGAGTGTATCTCCCAGCGAGCGAAAAGCAAACAAAAAAAGCAGACTTTACAGCCTGCTTTTCTAGCTAGCTATTGTTAGTCAGATACAAACGCCAACTGCCATAGGATGAAATGTCTTTTGCACCTTCAATACCCGATGCTTCACAGGTAAATCCCGTCACCCAGGTACCGTCATCCAACTCAACTTTGCCCAACCCCAACGGGCTTGGAATGCCTGCAAGAAAATCACCCACACGGGAGGTCGGCACTTCCCAAAGTTCCATTTCAATGCTGACGCCAGCTTCGTTCACACGCACCATACCGGGGCGTTTGGGTCCTTCCCCTGCCAGCGCATAGAAACGGTAACTCGATGCACTCCGGCGTTTATCGATAAAGCTCGCGTGACGATCCTTGAGTTGATGGTTCAGCGGTAAACCTTCCATGTGGGCACCGCATACGGCAATAACCATGGTTTCATCAATCGATTCGCCCACCGAAACGGCTTCGTTGGCGGTATAAGCTTTGGCAAGGTCCAGCAGCTTGGATTCACTGCCTTGGTCTGAAAACAGCGTAATGCCAAACGGCATCTGCTCCGTTTCATCGTCGGCGGGAATCGCAATCGCAGCATAATCCAGAAGGTTCATGAAGTTGGTGTAATAACCAAAGTCGGTATTTTTCTGGATCGGGTCATCAAGCATTTCTTCGATGGTGTAAATCGTCCCCGACGTCGGAACGATAACTGCGTCAACGGTTTTCAGCTTGGCATCACATCGCTTTTTCAGGGCTTTCAATTGATACTGAGCATTGAACGCATCCACCGCTGAGAAGTTAGCTGCACCACCTAGGATCGCCTGAATCGATGGTTCACACTGCGTTTCATGCTCATCAAAAAAGCCTTCTATGGCGGCATAACGTTCTGCTACCCAAGGCCCCTGATAAAGCAAGGTCGCAGCGTCCAGGAAATCCTGAATGTCCATCTCTACCAGCTCGGCACCATTTGCCGCTAACTTCTCTTTACTCAGCTCAAACCGACGCTGAAAGTCTGCATTACCAAAAAACTCCAGGTTCTCTGTCTTCGGTACACCAATCCTGACTGCATCAGATAGATAAACGATGTCGGCATCATACTCAGAAAAGTCACGGGCGTAAGCGTCACCCGCATCATACTGCCCGGCGATAGGCAGCAGGTATTCAATGTCTTCAACGCTATGTGCAAACAAAGTGACGCAATCCAGAGTTCTACAAGCGGGAACCACACCACGGCAGCTGATCCGTCCAATACTCGCTTTCATGCCTACCAAACGGTTAAAAGCAGCAGGTATCCTGCCTGAACCCGCCGTGTCCGTGCCCAAGGAAAACATGACCTGACCCAGAGCAACGGAAACTGCGCTGCCAGAGCTTGAACCACCAGAAACGTATGCTGGGTCAATACTGTTCTTACAGGCTCCAAATGGACTGCGTGTGCCGTTTAAGCCTGTCGCGAATTGGTCGAGGTTGGTTTTACCCAATGGCACCGCGCCCGCCTCAATTAAGGCCTGTACCACAAACGCGGATTGACCCGGTGTGTATGCAAATTCTTTGCAGGCTGCCGTCGTTTGTAATCCCGCCAAATCGATGTTGTCTTTAATGGCAAATGGCACACCATAAAGCGGCTTGTTTTCCGGTTTGTGGTTTCTCAACGCTTTGACGTAACCATCCAATTGCGCTCTACTGATCAGGCTAATCCAGCAGTTATGCTGATCGTTTTGCGCTTTTTTCCACTGGGAATAGAGATAATCTGCTGGCGTGATGTCACCTGACTGATAAGCCGCCAACAGTTGTTGAATTGACGTAAATTCCATTTAGATATGCTCCATGATTAACAGTGTTTGTCCGGCGCGAATTTGCTCACCTTCGCTTTTAGACATTCGGACCACGCGCCCTGATTGTGACGCTGTCACTTCAATTTCCATTTTCATTGATTCAACGATAAGCAACGGCTGCCCCACTTCGATGGTATCGCCGGGCTTGGCCAGTAGTTGCCAAACATTCCCTGCCAACTGAGCGGTCACTGGGAACTGACCGGTTTCGAGCACTTCGAGGTTTGTCTCTGCGCTGTCCACGACTTCGGCAACAAAGTTCGCCTGTCCGGTCTCTTCCCAACGCTGACGCTCGGCATCAAACGCAGCTTGCTGTTGAGTTTTGAACGCACTGATTGATTCACTTTCTTTCGCCAACATCGCCTCGTATTCAGCGAGACTGAAACGGGTTTCTTCAATGCGAACATCAAACTTGCCACGTGGAAAATCGCGGCGGATTTGAGTGAGCTCTTCAGGCGAGACAGGATAGAAGCGAATCTGGTCGAAAAACCTTAATAGCCAAGGCTGAGTAAATGCCTCTGTCTGGTTGTATCGGTTCCACATCTGGAGTGTACGCCCCATTAACTGGTAACCGCCCGGCCCTTCCATGCCATATACACACATGTAAGCACCACCAATACCCACCGCATTTTCAGGCGTCCAGGTGCGCGCTGGGTTGTATTTCGTTGTCACCAGTCGGTGGCGAGGATCCATCGGTGTCGCCACAGGTGCGCCAAGGTAAACATCACCCAAACCCATGACGAGATAACTCGCATCAAACACAATGTCCTGCACCGCTTCTCTGCTTTCCAGACCGTTAATTCGACGGATGAACTCAATATTGTCCGGGCTCCATGGCGCGTCTTTACGCACCACTTCATCGTACTTTTTCATTGCTAACTGGATGGAAGGGTCATCCCAGGAAAGCGGCAAGTGAACCACCCGGGAAGGCACTTCCAATGTGCTGATGTCGCCGAGGGTTGCCTCTGCTTTTTCGAGCAGAGAAAGCATGGCTTCACCGCTGATTTGCAGATTATCGAAGTGCACCTGAAGCGAACGAATACCAGGGGTCAGCTCTTTGATGGCGGGGATCGCCATTTTTTCCAGCGCCAACATCAATGCGTGAACACGAAAGCGGAGTTTCACGTCGAGCATTTGTGGGCCATATTCCACCAGCAGAAAATCTTCTCCACTCGGGCGATACACCACCTGCTCGCCATATTTATCCGCTGGGATTTCTTTCAATACCGGAGAAGTTCGGGTTGAAGCACTTGGCAATGCCAACTCCTTCGAAGACAACATGCCAATCGCCGCTAACTGATGACGTTCCGCGCGCTCGGCATGATCCAAAGACACCGCCTGAAAACGGATTTTATCTCCCGCCTTCAATTGTCCGAGCTTCCAAAGGTCGGCTTTTATCACTGTGGCAGGACAAACAAATCCGCCCAGACTTGGGCCGTCTGGCCCGAGAATCACAGGCATATCACCCGTAAAGTCCACTGTGCCGACGGCGTAAGCATTGTCGTGAATGTTAGAAGGATGGAGCCCGGCTTCACCACCGTCTGGTCTCGCCCATTCGGGTTTTGGTCCAATTAAACGCACACCCGTGCGGCTTGAGTTGAAGTGAACTTCCCATTCGGCATCAAAAAACGATTGGATATCGTCATTAGTGAAGAAATCTGGCGCACCGTGCGGGCCATAAATAACACGCAGGGTATGCGTCATGGCAAGGTCCGGTGCTGACAATGTTTCACCAACGCGCTTTTTATCCAATTGAGTGTTGTTGAGATGCAGTACGTCTCCTGCCATCAGTGCACGGCCTGCATGTCCGCCAAATTTGCCCAAAGTAAACGTCGAGCGGCTGCCAAGGTATTCAGGGCAGTTAAATCCACCTTTGATAGATAGATATGCCCTCGCCCCTTTGTTTTGAATCGCGCCAAGCGCGACGGTATCGCCTTTCAATATTGCCAGCACGGTAAACATCGGCGCTTCAACGCCATTAATCGTAACGGGCAATTCAGCACCAGTTACCACCAGCTGGGTATCAGCGTTGAATTTGAGGGTGGGTCCGTTAGCAATGATCTCCAAACCAGAAGCGGTTTCATCGTTGCCCAATAACTGGTTACCTAGACGGAAGCTCAGGTTATCCATGGGGCCAGATGGCGGGATACCAACATGCCAATAGCCACTGCGGCCGGGGTAATCCTGAATGGTGGTTTGGGTACCGCTATTTAACACATCGATAGAATGAGGCTGATAATCAAATGACGCCAAACTCGATGTCAGCACTTCTCCCTGCTTCACCAGAGGCTCGCGGGAAAGTTGTGCAAGGTAATCAAGGTTGGTTTCTATGCCGTAAAGAGCGGTGTTTTCCAGCAAGCTGGCGATGCTATCCAGTGCTTGCTCTCTTGAAGGTTCATGCACCATGACTTTGGCAATCATCGGGTCGAAAAATGGGCTGACTTCCACGCCCGCTTCCACCCAAGTATCAATGCGCACCGTGCTGCCATTTTCGTCCTGACTCACCGCATTACCCTGAACACCTTCTGGGAAATCTAACTGAGTGATTAATCCGGTTGATGGCAGAAACTGTTTGTTTGGATCTTCGGCATAAAGACGGAATTGAATAGCATGTCCTGTTGGTTTGGCGTCCAGAGCCTCTTGCCAATGTTCAGCGTGTTCGCCACAGCCGATTTCTACCATCAGACGAACAATGTCCACGCCAAAGATCAGCTCAGTAACGCCGTGCTCAACCTGAAGGCGCGTATTAACCTCCAGGAAGTAAAACTGTTGGGTAGATTGGTCGAGGATGAACTCAACCGTACCCGCATTTCGGTAGTTCACTGATGCGGCAAGACGAATAGCTGTCTGTTGTAACTCTTGGCGGGTCTCTTCATTCAGATTGGGAGCCGGCGTCTCTTCCATCACTTTCTGGTTGCGACGCTGTGCAGAACAATCCCGCTCTCCCAACGCAATCACGTTCCCTTCGCCGTCTCCAATTACCTGAACTTCGATGTGGCGTGCTGAAGTAATGAACTTCTCCATGAACAAACCACTATGGCTGAAGTTGGCTTCACCCAGACGTTTTACTGCCTCAAAGGCATCCTGAAGCTGTTCGGCATTTTCACAAAGGCGCATGCCGATACCACCGCCACCAGCGGTGCTTTTGAGCATGACCGGATAACCCATTTCTTCTGCTTTGGTAAGCGCTTCTTCCACGCTTTCGAGCAACCCCGTACCCGGCAGCAAAGGAACATAGGCACCTTCCGCCAACTCGCGGGCAGTGTGTTTCAAACCAAAGAGATTGATTTGCTCGCTGGTTGGGCCAAGAAATGCGATATTTTCACGTTCACAAGCCGCCACAAATTCTGGGTTTTCACTTAAAAAGCCGTAGCCGGGATGAATCGCTTCAGCACCCGTTTGTTTGGCGATGGTAAGAATTTTGTCGATATCGAGATAGGTTTCAGCGGCACTGCCCTCGCCTAAGCTGTAGGACTCTGTTGCGTTGAGAGTATGCAGGCTGCCTGCATCGTCTTCGTGGTAAACCGCTACACTTGCGATGCCCATGGCATCAAGCGTTCGAATTATTCTGCAAGCGATGGCGCCACGATTGGCGATAAGAATTTTTTTGAACATAGCGTTGTCTTCATCTATCCGGGTCGTCCCGGACAAAGACCTGAGGTGCATTTCCTGCGTGAAGGGTCGTCCCTTACCTCTCCTTGGTAACCTTGTTGTCGCGCGTATTACTCAGTGCCCAGCGTTAAGCTGCATCCCACACTGCCACTTCAATTGGCGTTGGGTTATAGGCATTACACGGGTTGTTGAGCTGTGGACAGTTAGAGATCAGCACGATCACGTCCATTTTGGCTTCCAGCTCCACATATTTACCCGGCGCGCTGATGCCATCCGCGAAGGTCAGTCCGCCTTCCGCTGTCACTGGCACATTCATAAAGAAGTTCACGTTGTGGCTGATATCTCTTTTGGTCAGGCCATACTCTGGGTTTTCTGTGACTGCCAGTAACCAGGAATCGCGACAAGCGTGCATGCAGCGCTTTTCATGCGCGTAACGCACTGTGTTGCTCTCGGTTGAACAAGCGCCACCCAAGGTGTCATGGCGACCACAGGTATCCGCGACAATTTCCAGCATCGGGTTGTTCAGATTTGATAACAACACTGATCCCGCTGTCAGGTAGGCATTACCTTGCTCGCGAAGTGTATCCATCGCTGAATAGCGTTCTTCGGTGTTGTTAGCGTTATAAAACAAGGTGTCCGCGGCCTGATTACCTTCAAGATCAGTAATGCGCATGCGCTCTCCCTGCTTCATGACTTTGAAGTAGTAATCTCCAGCATCCACAACCTCTTTCAATTTGGCTTCCTGGGTGCAAAGTTGGCTTTCAACAATCATGACTGGCTCCTTATCCCATCAGTTGCGGTTGATATTGGCGGGTGTTGACGAATCCACGGCGGTTTTCATCGCAGTGATTCAAACAAGCGTCATCTTCTGTAATTGGTTCCGCACGCACCATTTCGACGTCAACGCCCGTTCTCGGATAAGTAGAAGATGGATTCATCGGATGTGGGCAGGAGCTCAACAGCACAACCGTGTCCATTTCAAAGCGAAGCTCAATCACATCACCTGCACCGGTGTTTTCGCTATCAAATGCCAGCACACCGTCATCAGCCGTGGAGACTTTGCTAAAGAGGTTCATCGGAGCCGCGACATCACGTAATCCCAATCCAAACTTCGCCATTTCAACCAACATGGCATCGTGGCCGTTTTGCATCCACAGGTTACGGTGATGCTGATAATCGCGCGCGCCCCACTTTGTGGTGACGTGTTGGCTGTTGCTGAGGCCGCCAATACTATCGATCCATCCTGTGTCATCACGGACAATAGAGCAGAAAATACGCCCCATGTCGGAATACACGCAGTTGCCTGCGGTGAGCTTAAACGTGTGCTGGCATTTCAGCGTGTCCGGCAGGTTGATGCGCTCTGACGTATTACGCGGGTTGTACATCAACAAACTTAGGTTTGCGCCGCTGTCTTTCGCGGTAAACCTCAAGCTGTAACCAGCAGGTACTTCCAGCGAGCCATGTTGCCCGCCTTGGTAACTGTGCTTAAACAAGCTATTCAGTGTCATTGCTTTCTCCTTTGCTGTCGAAGCTGGTTTCCGGTGGCTTATGCCACTTCCTTTTGTTCTTTCGCCTGTAATGAAGCGATGATCTCTTCCTGACCTGAAGCATTCAGGGGAATATCAAACGTCACCTGCGATCCATAACGATCTGGCTCTTGCGGGTCGAATCTTGGCTTATCGAATACCCAAAGACGCGAACCCAGTTTGAAGCCTTCATGAAGATCGTGGGTGATCATAAAGATGGTCAGGTTTTGCTCCTGCCAAATGTCGTTGATCAGCACATGCATATCTTTCCGAATCCCCGGATCCAGTGCCCCGAAAGGTTCATCCAACAGCAGAATGCGCGGCTTTTTCATCAACGCTTGTGCAATGGCCAAACGCTGTTGCATCCCGCCTGACATTTCTGCGGGATACTTGTTGGCAGCGTCTGTGAGGCCGAGCCTTTCTAGCTGTGCCATGGCACGATCTTTCAGCTCGCCCTTGCTGCTTCCCCACACTTTTCCGAGTACTTTCGACATTTCGAATTCGTCAGCCACCATGACGTTTTGCAGAGCCGTCATATGTGGAAACACTGAGTATTTCTGGAACACGATGCCGCGTTCAGGGCCAGGTTCCGAACTCAGAGGCTTTCCATCCAAAAGCAGCTCACCGCGTGAAGGTGCCTGAGTGCCGAGCAACATGTTCAGAAAGGTGGATTTACCACAACCCGAAGTACCAAGGATGCTGATGAAATCCCCCTGCATCACTTTCAGGTTCAAACGTTCCAGCACCACGTGGTCGCCATATTCTTTCCAGACATTTTTGGCTTCGATAATGGGTGTATTTGAGTTGTCCATAATCACTTCCCTCCCTGAGTCGCGTGGAGCCACGGGTAGCATTTAGCGGAGAGTTTTTGCAGCAGCCAATCCATCAGGAAGGCAAGAATGGTTATCCAGACGACGTAAGGCAGAATCACATCCATCGCCAGATAGCGGCGGATAAGGAAGATGCGATAGCCAAGACCTTCGGTGGAAGCAATCGCCTCTGCGGCAATCAGGAAGAGCCACGCACTGCCAAGCGTTAACCGCACGGCCTCGATAAGGCGAGGCATTACCTGAGGCAACACCACCCGAACCAGCAAGGTCCATGAATTCGCCCCCAGTGTTTGCGCCTTGATGATTTGCTCGCTCGGAAGGCTCTCTGTTCGCAGCTGCAAATCGCGGATCATCATTGGAGTAATACCAATGACAATCAGCACCACTTTTGACAGCTCTCCCAAGCCCAAAGCAATAAACAAAATCGGAAGAATTGCCATCGGAGGGATCAGAGACATCGCTCTGACCATCGGAGACAGTGGCGCCCGCACATACGGGATCATGCCGTTCGCCACACCCACCACCAGCGCCAACAGCGCACTGATACCCACACCGAGGCATAAACGTTCCAAGCTCGCCCAGGTGTCGACCCATAGGAGAAACTCCCCGGTTCGACGGCTGGGTTCAAACGCCATACGCTCAATACCATCGGCAATGCTGGCAAATGAAGGGAGCAGTTTATCGTTAGGGTTTTCTGCCAAGCGGGCATCTGATGCCACCAAATAGGCGGCGATCAGAAGCACAAACGGCAGGCAAGCTAGAACCGAGCGACCAAATGGCGACGGCTTCAGGTTAATAATTCGCGTCATAAGCCCGCCTTACAGCTCGCCTTTCGCTGCCATATCCATAAAGGTTGAATTGAATCGAAGGAGGACATTGCTGCTGTCGCCGAACACACCCGCGGGGGTTTCAATGCCGATAAAGCCCGCATCAGGCGCACCTTCGCCCAGCAAACCATGCTTGAATGAGAACTCAGCCACCTTACCCATGGTGTCTTTCAAGGTTTCAGACTCAGTAAAGGTCACTGCATCTGCTGGCTGGTAGAACATTTTGGTTGAATCCAACTGAGCTTTGTAGCCGCCCAAATCAGTACCGGAAGATGCCGCCATAAACTCCAGCGCTTTGGTGCCAACTTCGTCGTCCATCTGCATCCGGCTCATGATTTCATACCAAGCGCCCGTCAAGGCTTTACCCAATTCTGGGTTCTCCGCCAGTGTGTCGCTGTTTACGACCAGAAGGTCGATGATTTCACCGGGGATTTGAGAAGAATCGAAGACTTTTGATGCCTTTGGCATAGAAACAATCTCTGCCAGCAGCGGGTTCCACGTGGTTACGGAGGTCACGTCTTTTGTGGCAAACGCCGACACCAAATCCGCATCTGCGGTGTTTACCACAGTCACGTCACGCTCAGACATGCCGACACTTTCAAGCGCGCGCGCCAAAAGATAGTGTGAAACGCTCAGCTCTACCAAGTTAACGCGTTGGCCTTTGATGTCGGCCAGTTCAGCGGCATCTTTCAGCACGATGCCGTCGTTACCGTTTGAGAAGTCACCGACGATAAGTGCCGTTGAATCAACGCCGCTCGCGGCAGGAATGGTCAGTGCATCCATGTTGGTCATCACTGTCGCATCGAACGCACCCGCGGTGTATTGGTTGATCGACTCGATATAGTCATTGACCTGAACAACTTCGATTTCTATGCCGTACTTGTCAGCCCATTTCTTGATAATGCCTTCACTGTTACCGTAATCCCACGGCACCCAACCGACGTAGATTGACCAAGCCAAACGAAACGTCGGCTTATCTGCAGCGAGAGCTTGCCCTGAGATGAGAGTGAGACACAATGTGGCGGCAAGCGCCAGACGGGTGGAAATTTTGCGAAGAATGGAAGAATACAACTTCATAATTACCTCTACCTTGAGTTTTCACGAATCGACGGCACCAAAGAGATATCAAGCGAATCTCCCGGGCTTTTGTCCCTCCGTGTGACCTCTTAGTCAGCTTCGCGCTGATTTAGGTGAGGTTGACAACTCTCGGACCAGGCATGCTTTTCCTTGTTAGCATCGGAACCCTAGTTGTCTATTTTCAAATTGTCAGAACGCTTTCGAACGATACATCTTTGGTGCGTTACTGATGATGTTATAAGCAATGGGCTTGCCAAATTTTTATGTCGTTGTATTTAAGGGAATTTACTTTCATTTCCAATTTTCTGCCTGAAGAAACCGAACAGATTGGGTGCAGAATTGCACTGTTTTGATCCATGCAACGAACTGTCGACCTTTGGAAATAGCAGGATGAGCAAGCCACATATACCCAAATAACCTGAAGATGCTGGAT
>NZ_LASY01000164.1:0-4821 GCF_000973155.1 Grimontia sp. AD028
TCAGCTGACCTGGCACCTTCCAACCTGACCATGTGGTCTGGCTCAAAAGCCCTGACCGGTGAAGATGCGTCTGGTAACTACATCCACTACGGTGTGCGTGAGTTCGGTATGACCGCCATCATCAACGGTATCGCCCTGCACGGCGGTTTCGTCCCATACGGTGCGACCTTCCTGATGTTCATGGAGTACGCGCGTAACGCGATGCGTATGGCAGCACTGATGAAAGTGCAGAACATTCAGGTTTACACCCACGATTCTATCGGTCTGGGTGAAGACGGCCCGACGCACCAGCCGGTTGAGCAAATCGCGTCTCTGCGTCTGACGCCAAACATGAGCACATGGCGTCCATGTGACCAGGTAGAATCTGCAGTCGCATGGAAACTGGCGATTGAGCGAAAAGACGGCCCAAGTTCGCTGATCTTCTCGCGTCAGAATCTGGCTCAACAAGAGCGTGACGCCGAGCAAGTGGCAAACATCGCCAAGGGTGGTTACATCCTGAAAGATTGCATTGGCACTCCTGAGCTCATCCTGATTGCTACTGGTTCAGAAGTTGAATTGGCGGTTGAAGCCAGCACTGAACTGTCAGCGCAGGGCTTCAATGTTCGTGTGGTTTCAATCCCATCGACTGACGTGTTCGATAAGCAAGATGCGGCTTACCGTGAAGCGGTACTGCCATCAGACGTGACAGCACGTGTGGCTATCGAAGCGGGCATTGCGGACTTCTGGTACAAGTACGTGGGCTTTGACGGTCGCATCATCGGCATGCACACCTTCGGTGAATCTGCACCGGCGGGTGAGCTGTTCAAGATGTTCGGCTTCACCACTGAAAACGTGGTTGAGACAGCAAAAGAACTGCTGGCTTAAGTACCTAATCAATGCTGAAAACCCGCCAACTGGCGGGTTTTTTCTTTCCTGCTCTTTATCCAATCCTTAAGAATAATTGATGAGAGACCAGTCACATTCTGCGTGCGAAATTCACGTGCTTGAGATAGACTGTCAGCCGCATTTCATTAACGACACAGATCAGCAGGGATATGGCATTACGCGTCGCAATTAATGGATTTGGCCGCATTGGCCGTAGCGTGCTCCGCGCGCTGTATGAAAGTGACAAACGTGACCAGATAGAAGTGGTTGCGGTGAACGAATTAGCTGAGCCTGATGCCATGGCGCATCTGCTTCAGTATGACTCCAGTCATGGCCGCTTTTTCAAGAAAGTGACCAACAGTCAGGAGTCCCTGTTTGTTGGCGACGACAAAATCCGCATCCTGCACCTTAGTGATATCAATCTACTCCCTTGGCGAGATCTGGACATCGACATCGTGCTCGACTGTACGGGTGTGTTTGGCAACCGTGAACACGGTCAGGCGCATTTGGACGCCGGTGCCAAGAAAGTGCTGTTCTCCCATCCAGGCAGTAACGACCTGGATAACACCATCATCTTTGGTGTGAATGAAGAAACCCTCAAACCGACGGATCGCATTGTTTCCAATGGTTCTTGCACCACCAACTGTATCGTGCCTGTGATTAAGGTATTGGATGAGCAGTTTGGGATTGAGTCAGGCACCATCACCACGATTCACTCTTCCATGAACGACCAGCAGGTGATCGATGCCTATCACCCAGATTTGCGACGCACGCGCGCTGCCAGTCAGTCTATTATTCCGGTCGACACCAAATTACATTTAGGAATTGGAAGAATCTTTCCGAAATTTTCTGACAAATTTGAAGCGATTTCGGTTAGAGTGCCAACAATTAACGTCACAGCAATGGATTTGAGTGTTACTGTTCACACAAAAGTGAAAGTTAATGACGTAAATCAATCACTCGAGGAGGCCGCTCGGTGTACATTGAACGGCATCGTCGACTATACCGAGGCACCACTTGTCTCGATAGACTTTAACCATGATCCCCACAGCGCCATTGTGGATGGTTCGCAGACACGAGTTAGTAATCATCATCTGATAAAGATGTTGGTGTGGTGCGACAACGAATGGGGATTTGCCAACCGCATGCTCGATACGGCGTTGGCCATGGCAACAGTTACCAGTGGCTCGAAGGCTTGAGCCACGGCTTTCCGAAGTGAAGAAAGCCACAGCAAATTTTTGATTTTTGCAACTTAGAGAGAGGACGAAAATGTCTGTAATCAAAATGACCGATCTGGATCTGGCTGGCAAACGCGTATTTATCCGTGCCGATCTGAACGTACCAGTAAAAGACGGTAAAGTGACTTCTGACGCGCGTATTCTGGCGTCTCTGCCAACCATCAAACACTGCCTGGAAGCTGGCGCGAAAGTGATGGTTACTTCTCACCTGGGTCGTCCGACCGAAGGCGAGTACGCTGAAGAATTCTCTCTGCAGCCTGTTGTTAACTACCTGAACGACGCACTGGATTGTGACGTTAAACTGGCAAAAGACTACCTGGACGGCCTGGAGCTGAACGCAGGTGAGCTGGTTGTTCTGGAAAACGTACGTTTCAACAAAGGCGAGAAGAAAAACGAAGACGAACTGTCTAAGAAATACGCTGCACTGTGTGACGTATTCGTGATGGATGCGTTCGGCACTGCTCACCGTGCACAAGCATCAACCTACGGTGTTGGTGTGTTCGCTCCAATCGCATGTGCCGGTCCTTTGCTGGCAAACGAACTGGAAGCACTGGGCAAAGCAATGGACAACCCAGCGCGCCCAATGGTAGCAATCGTTGGTGGTTCAAAAGTTTCTACCAAACTGACTGTTCTGGAATCTCTGTCTAAAATCGCTGACCAACTGGTTGTTGGTGGCGGTATCGCAAATACCTTCATCGCAGCAGCGGGTCACAACGTAGGTAAGTCTCTGTACGAAGCTGACCTGGTTGGTACCGCTAAGAAGTTGATGGACGAGTGTGCGATTCCAGTAGCGACTGACGTTGCATGTGCGAAAGCATTCGACGAGAACGCAGAAGCAGAAATCAAGCACGTTTCTGAAGTTCAGGACGACGACATGATCTTCGACCTGGGTCCAGATTCAACACAAGCGCTGGCTGAAATCCTGAAGAATGCAAAAACTATTCTGTGGAACGGCCCAGTAGGCGTATTCGAGTTCAAGAACTTCGAAGCAGGTACTAAAGGTATCTCTGAAGCGATCGCTGCTTCTGAAGGTTTCTCTGTTGCAGGTGGTGGTGACACGCTGGCAGCTATCGACCAGTTCGGTATCAAAGCTGACGTTTCTTACATCTCTACCGGCGGCGGCGCATTCCTTGAGTTCGTTGAAGGTAAAGTACTGCCTGCAGTAGAAATGCTGGAAACTCGCGCTAAAGCGTAATGACGAACGGGGGTGACTGCCCCCGTTTTTTATGCATCTTTGATAACTTTGTAATCATTGGAATGCATATCTAAACGCAAAAAATAATGTGTTTAGAATCACGTTTGGGTACAATGCGCAGCACTGTTCGCAAACGTTTGCCGAATTGAAACAAGTCGGTAGGAAAGACCGGCTTGGATAGGATTTCACTCAAGACAACAGAGTAAATAGGACTATTGTTATGTCTAAAGTTTTTGATTTCGTAAAACCTGGCGTTATCTCTGGTGACGACGTTCAGAAAGTGTTTGAAATTGCTAAAGAGCACAAGTTTGCTCTTCCAGCGGTAAACGTAGTAAACACTGACTCTATCAACTCAGTACTGGAAGCTGCTGCGAAAGTTAAAGCACCAGTTGTTGTTCAGTTCTCTAACGGCGGCGCTGCGTTCTTCGCAGGTAAAGGCCTGAAGCTGGAAGGTCAGGAATCACAAATCAAAGGCGCAGTAGCGGGTGCTAAATACGTTCACGCTATCGCTGAATCTTACGGTGTGCCAGTTATCCTGCACACTGACCACGCAGCTAAGAAACTGCTGCCATGGATTGACGGTCTGCTGGCTGCAGGTGAAGAGCACTTCGCTGCAACTGGTAAGCCACTGTTCTCTTCTCACATGATTGACCTGTCAGAAGAATCTCTGGAAGAAAACATCGAAATCTGTGCTGAGTACCTGACTCGCATGGAAAAGATGAACATGACTCTGGAAATCGAACTGGGTTGTACTGGTGGTGAAGAAGACGGCGTAGACAACTCTCACATGGACGCGTCTGAGCTGTACACTTCTCCAGAAGACGTTGCATACGCATACGAGAAACTGAACGCTATCAGCCACCGTTTCACTATCGCTGCGTCTTTCGGTAACGTACACGGCGTTTACAAGCCAGGTAACGTTGTTCTGACTCCAACCATCCTGCGTGATTCTCAAGCATACTGTGCAGAGAAATTCGGTATTGCACCTAACGCGCTGAACTTCGTATTCCACGGTGGTTCTGGTTCTTCTCAAGCAGAAATCGAAGAGTCTATCTCTTACGGCGTTATCAAAATGAACATCGACACTGATACTCAGTGGGCGACTTGGGATGGTATCCGTCAGTACGAAGCGAAAAACCACGATTACCTGCAAGGTCAAATCGGTAACCCAACTGGCGAAGACGCACCTAACAAGAAATACTACGATCCACGCGTATGGCTGCGTGCTGGTCAAGAAGGTATGGTTGCGCGTCTTGAGCAAGCGTTCAAAGATCTTAACGCGATCGACGTACTGTAATTTAAGTTTTATTTAAAAAATTTAATTACAAATCGTGATGAAACCCGCTAAATTTAGCGGGTTTTTTTATGGCTGTTATTCAACCTGATTGATAGCAGCCAGATTCCCTAGCCACCTCAAGAGATAGAAAGCCGAAGACAAGCTTTCAACGTCTTGAGGTGGTTTGGTTTTTTTATACCAATCACAGTAGGTAGGTGATCAGAAATAGCGCAGGAAAAATGCTCGAG
>NZ_LASY01000165.1:0-21753 GCF_000973155.1 Grimontia sp. AD028
TTTGTTGTTCCTTTTTGATGTAGGTGACTACACCTACAAAGGAACGCCGCGATCACAATGCCAGTCAAGCACGCTGAATCCTGCATCTTCAGGTCGATTGGGTATAATTACAATAAGCAGGTTGTTATGGATAACAAACCCGTCTTTCACAACGTCTGGTTACCCGCACTGCTGCTCGCCCCCCAGCTGGTCATCACTTTTATTTTTTTCCTATGGCCAGCGGGACAAGCAGTATGGCAATCCACGCTACTGGAAGATCCCTTCGGCTTAAGTACAGAATTCGTTGGCTTAGAGAATTTCTTTGAGCTTCTTGAAGACAGTGCTTACTTCTCGTCATTTGGCACCACCTTATTCTTCAGCTTCGCAGTCGCAGCATTAGCGCTTTTCGTCTCTTTGCTGCTGGCGGTCATGGCTGACCACACCATCAAAGGCGCTACCGCCTATAAAACCTTATTGATCTGGCCATATGCGGTTGCTCCCGCGGTTGCCGGTGTACTTTGGCTGTTTATGTTTAACCCAACGGTGGGCGTATTGGCGCACGCCATGGCAGCAGTGGGGATAGATTGGAACCCGTTTATCAACGGGGGCGATGGCATGTTTATGGTTATCGTCGCGGCAACCTGGAAGCAGATAAGTTACAACTTCCTGTTCTTCCTCGCCGGATTGCAGTCCATTCCCCGTTCACTGATTGAAGCGGCAGCGATTGATGGCGCAGGCCCAGCGAAACGATTCTTTACCATTGTGTTCCCGCTGCTTTCGCCAACCTCTTTCTTCCTTCTGGTCGTGAACTTGGTTTATGCCTTCTTTGACACCTTCGGCGTTATCCATGCAATGACACAAGGTGGCCCGGGCGACTCGACCACCACCCTGGTTTACAAGGTTTACGCCGATGGATTCGTCGGACTGAATATGGGCTCCTCCGCCGCTCAGTCAGTACTGCTGATGATTCTGGTGGGTGTGTTGACCGTTATCCAGTTTAAATACGTTGAGAAGAAGGTGGCTTACTGATGGTAGAAAGAAGACCCTTACTGACACTTTTCAGCCACTTAGTACTTATTCTAGGCGTCCTTGCTGTTGCTCTGCCTGTTTGGCTGGCACTGACAGCTGCGACACACGACAGTAAAGAGTTTGTGAGTGGAATGACACCGCTTTGGTTTGGCGACCGTGGCTTTGAAGTGTTCCATGAAATTCTGACGGAAGGCACATCGCGAGAACTGAAAATCAGCGTGGCTGGCATGCTATGGAACTCGACGTTGATGGCGCTTGGTATCGCCTTCGGCAAGCTTTCCATTTCCATTTTGTCCGCCTATGCCGTGGTGTATTTCCGTTTCCCTGGCCGCATGCTGGCGTTTTGGGTGATATTCATGACCTTGATGCTGCCTGTTGAAGTTCGCATTATGCCGACTTTCCAGGTCATCGCCGATCTCAGCATGCTGAACACCATGTCTGGCCTGACTATCCCGCTAATCGCTAGTGCTACGGCGACTTTCCTATTCCGCCAGTTCTTCCTGACAGTACCGGGCGAGCTTTTGGAAGCCGCTAGAATTGATGGCGCAGGCCCAATCAAATTCTTCTTTGATATTCTCCTGCCGCTATCAAGAACCAATATCGCAGCTTTATTCGTGATTACGTTCATTTACGGTTGGAACCAATATCTATGGCCTCTGCTGATCACCACCGAAGATAACTACTACACCATCGTGATGAGTATCCAACGCATGTTGGCTGTCGGTGATGGCGAAGTGGAATGGAACAAGGTGATGGCAACGACACTGCTCGCCATGATCCCGCCTGTACTCGTGGTTCTTGGCATGCAAAGGCTGTTCGTGAAAGGCCTGGTAGAAACTGAAAAATAATAAAGAATTAAGCTTCACACAGAGGATGCGTGAATGGCGACAATGACACTCGACCAAATTAAAAAAGTTTACCCCAACGGTTTTAAAGCGATCCACGGGGTAGATTTAGACATCGCAGATGGCGAAATGATTGTACTGGTAGGCCCAAGTGGCTGCGGCAAATCCACTCTACTCCGCATGATTGCAGGGTTAGAAACCATATCGGACGGCGCCTTGTCGATAGGTGGAGACCGCGTTAATGAGAAAGAACCGGGTGAACGTGATATCGCCATGGTCTTTCAGAACTACGCGCTGTATCCACATATGACAGTGTTCAACAACATGGCGTATGGCCTAAGAAACCGTGGCGTACCGAAAGATAAAATAGAAACATCCGTTAACGAAGTCGCTAAGATGCTGGAGCTCGATCATCTGCTCACACGCAGACCATCTCAGCTTTCTGGTGGTCAACGCCAGCGTGTAGCGATGGGACGTGCCATTGTGCGTCGTCCAAAAGCGTTTTTGTTTGACGAACCACTTTCCAACCTCGACGCCAAACTGCGTGTGCAAATGCGTCTGGAAATTAAAAAGCTGCAACGCTCGCTGAATACCACCTCCATCTACGTCACCCATGATCAAGTGGAAGCCATGACGCTGGCGGATCGTCTAGTGGTACTAAGTGCGGGTAACGTCGAACAGGTTGGCACACCGCTGGAAGTTTATGACACCCCTGCCTCTCTGTTCGTAGCGACATTTATTGGTAGTCCGTCGATGAACATTCTTGAGGGCTCAGTGAATGGTGGAAAGCTGACCTTGAGCAATGGCGAATCCATTGCGGATTCGAATCTTGAAGACCGAAGCCTTTACATCGGGTTGCGTCCTGAGCATCTCCAGATTGCTGAGAACCCGGACAACAAGCAACTCACCATGAAGGTCACACTAACCGAATCTTTAGGTGCAGACTTGCTGGTTTACGGTACGCTGGGTGATTCTGACCAGCAAATGACGCTGCGTGTTGAAGGTCATGTGGTGGTTGAAGATGGCGCATCGTTACCTCTGACTATCGACACTAAAAACATTCACCTGTTCGATAGAGAAACTGAAAAACGCATCGAAAGCTAACCCCTCTATTTGTCACAATCTGAGCAACTGAGAGATCTCTCGCTTGGATTGTGACAATCCACTAATTCCAGAGAAAATTTTCGTTTTTATTCTTCGGTCGCTAACATTACCATTACGACTATAAAAAATATCTGTAGCGTCAATGCCAAAGAAAGAACGCCACAGAAACAACCTTCGACCAAAAGGATTTAAAAATGCGTCGTTCAGCCCTGATCCTCATTGCCACTTTGGTGCCTGGCATTTCGTTTGCGAAAGACATCGAACAACTGGACAAGCTCTGTGTTAGCCAGAAGTATCACAACTATGTGGATGCTTCGATCACTTGGTACGAAAACCTCGTAGACCTGACCATTAAGAAAGACCCTAAACTGGAAGGCGTTGCGGGTTGGTTCCTTGAAGGTCGCCGTAACCACTTCATGCTTAACGAAGAAGCTTTTGACTACTATCTGGAAAACGACCCAAGCAAACTTAACTTTGATGCCCCTGTGGAATCTTGGTTGAATTTGTCTCAAGAGGACGTAAAGACACTTAGCAGCTCACAAGGCGAACTTGCGGATGCAGCGAAGAAAGTATTCGAATTCCGTCAGGGTAAAGCACACGAAGGTAACTACGATCTTCGCTCTGCCCTCGCTTCTCTGCTCAGCCACCCTAAAGAAATCGATGTACCGTTGACTCAGTACAACGATGCGATGTTGAAACTGGCCGAAACCAGCTGCGACAAGTAATAACAGCTTCGCGCCAAGCTTTACAAAAGCCACCTAAATGGTGGCTTTTTTCTCAATCCCCAAGATTTCTACCCTTTGACATCGACCAAGCCCACGTTTTTCCTGTGTTGTAACTTCGGCGAACATCGTGTAGAAAAGCCCATTATTAGAAAATAAAGAACCTCGGATGGTTACAGAAACTAAGACGGCGGAAGCGTCCCTGGAAAGCCTCCACCGTATTTTTACCGTGCCCGAAGCGCCCGATTCCACTTTGGGCAAAATTGAGCAGGAAATTTCCCAAAACCTGAATCGCTTTTTGCAGAATCATATTGCTGCGACAGATTCATCCCTCACTGATATCGAAAAAGATTTCAGCAATCCGTTGATCCCTGAAAAACCAACCTTCGTTTCAAAACACACAGAGTTTTTGCTGGATAAACTGGTTGCCCAATCGGTTCATACCTCATCGCCACGCTTTATTGGTCACATGACATCAGCGCTTCCCTACTTCCTGATGCCGCTGTCCAAAATCATGATTGGCCTTAACCAGAACACGGTCAAAATCGAAACATCAAAGGCCTTCACACCACTCGAGCGTCAGGTGCTGGGCATGCTCCACAACCTGATTTACGACCGCGATGACCCGTTCTATGAAAGCTGGATGCACAGTGCTGAACACTCCCTTGGGGCATTTTGCTCCGGCGGGACAATCGCCAATATCACGGCTTTGTGGGTAGCGCGCAATGCTGCACTGAAAGCGGATGGCGATTTCAAAGGCGTGGCTGAAGAAGGCCTGTTCCGCGCCATGCGCCATTATGGCTATGACGACTTGGCCATTCTGGTCTCTGAGCGCGGCCATTACTCTCTTAAAAAATCCGCTGACGTCCTTGGCATTGGCCGACAATCCTTGATTGCTATCCCGACCGACGAAAACAACCGCATCCGCATCGATAAGCTCGAAGAGAAAGTTGCTGAGCTGAAAGCGAAAAACACCAAGGTATTTGCATTGGTTGGCGTTGCTGGCACGACCGAAACCGGGAATATCGACCCGCTTGACGCCATGGCAGAAATTGCTGAGCGTGAAGGCATTCATTTTCATGTGGATGCCGCCTGGGGCGGTGCGAGTTTGATGTCCAATAACCAGCGACAAAAACTCAAAGGCATTGAACGTGCAGATTCGGTGACGATTGACGCCCACAAGCAGCTTTACGTGCCGATGGGTGCGGGCATGGTGATTTTCAAAGACCCTTCTATGGTCTCTGCGATTGAGCATCACGCCAACTACATCCTGCGTAAAGGCTCTAAAGATTTAGGCAGCCATACGCTCGAAGGCTCTCGCAGCGGCATGGCGATGTTGCTATACGCCAGCCTGAACATCATCGGACGCGAAGGCTATGAACTGCTGATTGATCAAAGCGTCGACAAGGCTGAGTACTTTGCTTCACTTATCGCTGACCAACCAGACTTTGAAGTGGTAAGTAAGCCGGAGCTTTGCCTGCTCACCTACCGATTTGTTCCTGAAGCAGTCAAGAAAGCGTTCGAAGTTGCCAATGACGCCCAACGTGAAGTGCTCCACCAGCACCTCAATGATCTGACGGTTTTCATTCAAAAGCACCAACGCGAAGCCGGAAACACTTTCGTCTCCCGAACCACGTTAACGCCAGTCCAATTCGACAATCGCGCCACTATCGTATTCCGTGTGGTTTTAGCCAACCCGCTTACCACCAAAAACATCCTCGAAGAAGTGTTAGAGGAACAGAGAGCACTGGCAAAACAAAGCACCATCGCGTATCCCAAGCTTCTGGAACTTGCCGAACAAATCCTGAATTAATCTTCATAAAAGAAAGCCGCGAAAGCGGCTTTTTTGTTTCTCACTGCTTACGACTCATTGCTGCAACATGCTGATTTCAAATCGCTTGGCTAAGCTGAAATTAGGATGTGAAAAGGATTTGCTGATGGGAACATTAGGGTTTGAGCTGAAATCGCTGGAAGTGTTTGTGGCAACCGCCAAAACCGGCAACATGACCGCCGCTTCTCAGCATCTGGATATTTCTCAATCTTCGGTCTCACAAATTCTTGCCAATCTGGAAAGTAGCCTCGGCGTGAAGCTGCTTGATCGCAGTGTGCGCCCCGTGGAACTCACTGTTGCCGGGCGTTACTTCTACGACCAATCAGTTCATCTACTCGAGCAAGCCTATAAAACCCAGCAAGTCATCACCAAAGGCAGTTTCAATAGTTTGCACTTAGTCAGAATCGCTATGGTGGATTCGCTCGCTGCCACTGTGGGGCAACCACTGATTGAAGTGATAAAAGCGCACACCGAAAACTGGACAATGATGACAGGCTACTCACATCTCCACCAGCAAGGTCTACTCAGTCGTAGCATTGATATTATTATTTCTGATGATGTCCTCGAAAGGCAGGACGACCTTCGCCGGCTACAGATTCTGAAAGAGCCCTTTGTTCTGGTTGTTCCCAAGCAGTTCCAGCAAAAGTACCCCGACACCTGTCACTCACTTGTCGCATTGAGTCAACATTTGGATATGATTCGTTACAGTGAACAAAGCCTTATCAGCCAATCCATCGAAACCTACCTGCATCACCAAGGGTTAACCGTGCCAGACCGTATGCAGCTAGATAACACATTTGCCGTACTTTCTGCGGTAGCTCAAGGACTTGGCTGGGCATTAACCACACCATTGTGTCTTCTTCAGGGTGAGGTTTTCCGCAACCAGATAAGCGTCATTCCACTCCCGGAAAAAGATTCATTTTTTAGGTACTTAACCCTGATTGCGAGACGCAATGAGTTGGGTGATTTACCGGAAAAACTCGCCGACGGAAGTTGCAAAATCCTACGCCAACATTTCCTTGCCAAAATCCGCCAACATTACCCCTGGCTGGATGGAAAAATCCGCATTGGAAAGTACACCTGACAAGCCGTTCAAATTCACACTATTAAAATTCCTAATAGTGTTATCCCACCCAGTGTGATTGTGGTGGTAAAAGTTTTTCACTGTCTCCTACCTTAAATTTACAGTCCGTTACCAACCGTAAGTGACTGATGAGTCACCTACTGCTTACCCATGCTTCAACTATCGTTGATAGAGGTTCATGGGTTTCTGAAACATCGGAAGCAAATGGAGCATGCAGTTTTTCTTTCGGTCCGGTAACGAAAATAACAGGAGCGGGTATGGAAGCGCGTGAAGTAAAAACGGCGGCTGACGCCAAAAAGATTGTTGAAGAAAGGAAGCTCTCTCACGTCAAAGTCGGTTTGTTTGATAACGATGGCGTGATGCGAGGCAAGTACATGTCGAAAGAGAAATTCTTCTCTTCGCTGGATGGTGGATTTGCTTTCTGTGATGTGGTGTTGGGGTGGGATGTCAAAGACCAACTCTACGACAACGCCAAATACACTGGCTGGCACACAGGTTATCCTGATGCCCCGGTTCGTATTCTTCCTGACACCTGCCGCGATGTGCTTGATGAGGATGGCATGCTGCTGTTCATTGCGGAATTTTCAGGTGATGCTGAAGCAGTTTGCCCACGCGCCACACTTCGCCGGGTATTGGAAAAAGCCGCGGACATGGGGTTTGACGCCTACGCTGCACTTGAATACGAATTCTTCATTTTCGATGAAACGCCCCACTCCGCCCGTGAAAAAGGCTTCCGCAACCTGAAAACCATCACGCCTGACTGGTTTGGTTATTCGATGATTCGTAACTCTACTTACTCAGGCTTGTACAAAGCAATCCTCGCCATGGGTGAAGCCATGGACTTTCCGATCGAAGGTATTCACTCCGAAACTGGCCCTGGTGTTATTGAGGCTGCGCTAACTGTCGACAACGCGAAAAACGCCGCAGACAAAGCCGCACTGTTCAAAACCTACATGAAAGTGCTGGCGCAGAAAAACGACATGATGGCGACCTTTATGGCCAAATGGACCAATGATTACCCCGGCCAAAGCGGACACATTCACATTTCGCTTCGCGATCGGGCTTCGGGGAAAAGTGCCTTTTATGCGCCCGATGCAGAGCTCAATATGAGTGACGTTCAGCGCCACTTCCTCGCCGGTCAACAGCTTCTGATGCCGCAATTCCTTTGCATGATCGCCCCAACCGTCAACAGCTACACCCGAATGATCCCAGGCTTTTGGGCTCCAACAGATGCGACCTGGGGCGTTGAGAACCGCACCACATCACTCCGTGTGATTCCGGGCTCTGATAAATCGCAACGCATTGAATATCGTCTTGGGGCTGCAGATGCCAATCCTTATCTCGCCCTTGCTGCTGCGCTTGCGTCCGGTCTGTATGGTGTTGAGCACAAGATGGAGCCAACAGACCGTATTGTCGGAAACGCTTATGACATCGAACATCCAGAAGAGCTCCAACTCCCACGGACACTCTGGGAGGCCGCACAATCTTTCAAACAATCCGAAGCAGCCAAAACCATGCTGGGCGAAGCCTTCGTGGAACACTTTGCCGCGTCACGTGAATGGGAAGAAAGAGAATTCCGCAAGCATGTGACCGATTGGGAACTCGACCGTTATTTTGAAATTATCTAGGTGAAGACATGGAACGTTTTCAGACAATTACACCTGTGGATGGCTCGGTTTATGTCGAGCGCCCTTTTGCTGCCGCAAGCGAAATTAAAGCGGCGTTGGAAAGCGCAGCTAAAGCCTATCCATTGTGGAAAAACACCCCACTCGAGGTGCGCCAGAGCCTGTGCCGAAAAGCCGTTGAATGCTTTGTGGCTAAAGGCGAGGAAATCGCAGAAGAAATCACTTGGATGATGGGTCGTCCCATCGCTTACACCAAAGGGGAAGTCGCCGGCTTTGAAGAACGCGCGATGCATATGATCGGCATTGCGCCTGAAGCCCTTTCACCCATGCCATTACCTGATAAGGCGGGCTTCCGTCGTTACATCAAGCGTGTTCCACTCGGTACAGTATTCGTTGTTGCACCATGGAATTATCCTTACCTGACTGCGGTTAATGCCATTGTTCCCGCTTTGTTGGCCGGTAACACGGTACTGCTCAAGCACTCTGCCCAAACGCCACTGTGTGCCGAGAGAATGGCTGAAGCGTTTGCAGAGGCGGGGTTACCTGAAGGCGTTTTCCAATATCTTCACCTTTCCCATGCTGATACCGAATCCGTCATGCAACACGATTCAATCCGGCATGTTGCATTCACGGGTTCAGTACCTGGCGGCAGGGTCGTTGAGAAGGCCATTGCTGGTCGCTTTATCAGCGCAGGTTTGGAGCTTGGCGGCAAAGACCCAGCCTATATACGCTACGACGCCAATGTTCCCAATGCTGTTGACACTGTCATCGACGGCGCTTTTTTTAACTCCGGCCAATCATGCTGTGGTATGGAGAGGCTTTATGTCCATGATGCTGTTTATGACGATGTTGTCGATGCAGCAATAAAACTCGTGAACCAATACCAACTCGGAAGACCTGATGTAGCAAGCACGACACTTGGGCCTCTCGTGCGAACTGCTTCCGCTGATTTTGTGAGGGGGCAAACGGAAGAAGCGATACTTCAAGGCGCAAAGCCCTTGATTGATGCGTCCGATTTTCCGGCTAGTCAGCTTGGCACGCCTTATTTAGCACCACAACTTCTCATTAATGTTGACCACAGTATGCGGGTGATGACGGAAGAAACCTTCGGCCCCGTTTTAGGCATCCAACGCGTCAGTAATGACGAGGAAGCATTGCGTTTGATGAATGAGAGTGAATTCGGTCTGACCGCGGCGATTTTCACTGAAGATGAAGAGCGCGGCGAGCAACTAGCCGATACCACTGAGTCCGGCACCGTTTTCCTTAACCGCTGCGATTACCTCGACCCCGGTCTGGCTTGGGTAGGCGTCAAAAACAGTGGACGGGGATGCACCCTATCAAAAATTGGGTTTGAACATCTGACACGACCCAAGTCTTATCACTTCAAACGCGTTTAGGAGCGGACATGTCATTATCAAACTGGAATTACCCCACTGCAATGACAGCCGGTATCGGCGCGTTAGAGGCCTTGCCAGCTGCATGTAAAAGCCTGAGAATGCATCGGCCATTGCTGGTCACCGATCCCGGTATTGCGGCACTGTCGATGACGCAACAGGCGAGAGACTTGTGCGAACAGCAAGGACTATCTGTAGCACTGTTCTGTGATGTGCAGGGCAACCCAACTGGCCAGAACGTCGAATCGGGAAACACGGCTTTCAAAGAAGGCTCCCATGATGGCGTGATTGCACTAGGTGGAGGCTCAGCCTTAGATTGCGCGAAAGCCATCGCATTATCAGCGGAACAGTCTCAACCACTTTGGGCGTTTGAAGATGTGGGCGATAACTGGGCACAAGCAGACCCAGAACTCATTGCCCCCATCGTTGCCATTCCAACCACGGCAGGTACAGGTTCAGAAGTAGGTCGTGCATCTGTCATCACTAAGGAAGATGAAAAACGTAAGCTCATCATCTTTCATCCTCAGATGCTGCCGGGGAAAGTCATTCTGGATCCTGAACTCACTCTTGGCCTGCCACCTCATATCACTGCCGCCACCGGGATGGATGCGCTGTCACACTCTCTTGAAGCGCTATGTGCTCCGGGCTATCACCCTATGGCAGAAGGCATCGCCATTGAAGGTATCCGTTTAGTGCAGCAAAACCTCCCCATTGTTTTTGAAAACGGGGCAGACAAACAAGCCAGAATGCAGATGTTGGTTGCTTCCAGTATGGGCGCAACGGCATTCCAAAAAGGCTTGGGCGCCATGCATGCCATCGCCCACACACTTGGCGCTTTGTACAACGCTCACCATGGGCTGCTGAATGCCATCCTGATGCCATACGTATTGGAAGCGAATCGCAGCGAAATCGACGAGAAAATGGAGCGATTGGCTCGTTATCTGGCGCTGGAAGGCTCTGGCACTGATGCCGTATTGATCTGGGTACTGGCATTACGAGAATCTCTGGGGATTCCCCACACACTGGCTGATATTGGGATTCATGACTCCGAAGCTGAAAAGGTCGGATTGATGTCTATCAATGACCCATCTGCGGGAGGTAATCCGATCCCGTTTTCTGCTGATGAATACAGCCAACTCTTTCTCAACGCTGTCCATGGAAAAGGACTCTGAGAGGCATTATGCGTATCGGTCTCCTGCTTTGTGATGATGTAAAACCTGAGCTTCAAAGCACGCACAGAAACTATCCTGACATGTTCGAGATGACATTGAAGAAGGTCGATCCTTCGCTTTCACTGCACTGCTATCGAGTCATTGACGATGAGTATCCCGCAAGCATCGATGAGTGTGATGGATATGTTATTTCTGGCAGTCGCTACTCCGTTTATGACGATCTCCCCTGGATTAAACGGTTCGAAGGTTTCGTCAGAACACTTTTTGAAAAAGGAAAGCCCACGGTAGGCATTTGCTTTGGCCATCAAATGATGGCGCAGGCACTGGGTGGCAAAGTCGAACGTTCAGAAAAAGGCTGGGGAGTCGGCATTGCTACCAGCAATTTGTCAGCAGAAGAAAAAGTCTCGCAACCTTGGCTTAAAAGCCTCAAGCCTGACTTTTCACTTGTCGTCAGCCATCAGGATCAAGTCAGCCAGCTCCCTCCTGATAGCACGACACTTGCCAGCAGCGAGTTCTGCCCTATTGGCATGTTTACTGTTGGCAGCCACTTTCTGGCAATTCAAGGACATCCCGAATTCAGCCGCGCTTACTCCTTCGATTTGATGGAGTCACGCAGGGATCGTATTCCGGGAGAGGTCATCTCACGCGGGCAAGCCTCCCTACGGCAAACTCCGGACGCAGAACTTGTTACACAATGGTTGCTGGATTTTCTGAAGGCTAATCAGCCCTCACCCGGAAAGCCGTCGCCGTCTACGAAGCCTTAAACGACCCCATTCAAGGAAGGAAGTATTTATGGAGTCATCACGTTTACCCGAGGATAAAAATCTGGCTTACCTGCCTTCGTTCCTCGCTGCCTACGTCAGATTTGTTGAGTCAATTAACTTCTACATCGGTCGGTTTGCGATGTATCTGATCTTCCTGATGCTAGGCATTCTCGTCTATTCATCAGTCACCAAAACCTTTTTCCTGCCTTCGCTTTGGACGCTTGAAATGGCGCAGTTTGCCATGGTCGCTTACTACATGCTTGGTGGCCCCTACTCTATGCAGCTCAACAGCCATGTACGCATGGACTTGGTTTACGGCAACTGGTCACCGCGCACCAAAGCCATGGTCGACAGTTTCACGGTGATTTTTCTTATCGTTTATCTCGTGATTTTGCTGTACGGCGGCATTTCAAGCACCTCCTATGCACTGGAATATGGTGAGCGTAGTTATTCGGCTTGGCGACCCTATATGGCACCAATCAAACTCATCATGTGCCTCAGTATTTTCCTGATGCTGCTGCAAGCCACAGCTGTGATGCTCAAAGACATTGCCAAATTGCGTGCACCAAAAGTCTCTGAGGAAGAATCAGAAGGAGGCGTGCAATGAGTTATGAACTGATCGCCCTCCTAATGTTTTCTTCCATGATGCTGATGCTGCTAACTGGACAACGCGTATTTGCTGCTATTGGTTCCGTCGCTGTGATTGCTTCTCTGCTGCTTTGGGGTGATGGCGGGTCTGAAATTGCCTTCGGCGCAGCCATGAAGTTGATGAAGTGGTATCCGCTGCTGACCTTGCCGCTGTTTATCTACATGGGCTATATGCTCTCAGAGTCTGGTATTGCAGAAGACCTCTACAAAATGTTCCATGTCTGGATGGGGCCGATTCACGGTGGTCTAGCCATCGGTACGATCTTGTTGATGGTCGCGATTTCAGCCATGAATGGTCTCAGTGTCGCAGGCATGGCTATCGGTGCGAGTATTGCCCTCCCCGAACTGCTCAGGCGGGGGTACGACAAGATCATGGTCACCGGGGTGATACAGGCAGGCAGTTCGCTCGGAATACTGGTGCCGCCCAGCGTGGTACTGGTGCTCTACGGCATGATTGCGCGCCAGCCCGTTGGACAGCTTTGGCTTGCCGGCGTATTGCCTGGTCTGCTGATGGCGAGCATGTTCATCATATATATTGTCGTCCGCTGCAAAATGCAGCCGCATCTCGGTCCTGCGCTTTCCAAAGAGGAACGCAATGTCCCGATGAGTGAGAAGCTCAAACTGCTGCGCGCAGGCATTCTTCCACTCGCGATTTTCTTCTCTATGACAGGCCTGTTCCTAATGGGCGTCACCAGCTTGGTGGAAAGCTCGGCCGTAGGCGCTCTGGCAGCGACCATTGCTGCGATCGTCAAACGGCGTATGACAAAAGAAGTCATGGAAAACACGTTGCGGAAAACCCTCGCCATCAGCTGCATGTTCATGTGGATCATTCTTGCTGCTCTATGCTTTGGCGCAGTATTTGACGGTTTAGGTGCAGTTAAAGCGATTGAAGCACTGTTTATTGACAGGCTTGGCCTCACCCCTTGGGAAGTGCTGATCCTTATGCAACTGTCCTACCTCATTATGGGCACCTTCCTCGACGACACTGCCATGCTGGTTATCGTCGCGCCTCTCTACGTGCCATTAGTGAAGTTACTAGGCTTCGATCTTATCTGGTATGGCGTGCTCTACACCATTACCTGTCAGATTGCCTATATGACGCCGCCATTTGGCTACAACCTATTCCTGATGCGTGCGATGGCACCTCCCGAGGTGTCACTGACCGACATTTACCGCTCTATCGTGCCGTTTGTTCTCATCATGATCTGTGCGCTTGTCATTGTTATGGCATTTCCTCAGATCGCGCTCTGGCTGCCGGAATGGCACTACAGCCGATAGGAGGAAATGACGACAGACATCAACTTCACATATGCAACTACAATCAAAGCAATAGAAAAGTGTGTTTATCGAATTAATGACGTAATAAGGACACCACTATGAGTAACAACAGACGTGATTTTCTGAAAAAGGCAGGTATCGTCGGCGCTGCTAGTTCAACGGCGATTCTGGGTGCACCAGCTGTTGTATCAGCCAAAGAACCCATTCGCTGGAGACTGCAGACCTATGCTGGCCCAGCGCTCGCTGAGCATGTCATCAAGCCTGCGGTAGATGCATTTAACGCTGCGGCCAATGGTGAAATGATCATTGAGCTGTATTTCGCCGACCAGCTTGTTCCTACGGGCGAGTTGTTCCGCGCAATGCAGAAAGGGACGATTGATGCGGTACAAAGTGATGACGACTCCATCGCTGCACCTGTCGATATCTCGGTATTTGGCGGCTATTTCCCCTTCGCTACCCGCTATAGCCTCGATGTTCCAGTACTGTTTGAAGAATACGGCTTGAAAGAAATCTGGCAGGAAGCGTATGGAGAGGTCAAAGGTGTGACCTGGTTAAGTGCGGGTTCCTGGGACCCTTGCCACTTCGCAACGGTAGACCCAATTCGCAGCCTGGCAGACTTGAAAGGGAAACGTATCTTTACCTTCCCAACTGCTGGCCGATTCCTTTCCCGTTTCGGTGTTATCCCCGTTACCCTGCCTTGGGAAGATGTGGAAGTGGCAGTACAGACCGGCGAACTGGATGGCATAGCATGGTCAGGGATTACAGAAGACTATACGGTTGGCTGGGCTGATGTAACCAACTACTTCCTGACGAATAATATCTCCGGTGCCTGGTGTGGTTCCTTCTTTGCCAACACTGAGCGTTGGAATGCACTGCCGGAACACTTGAAAGTGCTGTTTAACCTGATGATGGACTCTTCACACTATTATCGTCAGCACTGGTACTGGGGTGGCGAAGCAAAACTCAGAACAAGTGGTACCAAGATGCAGCTGACCACAATTCCAGATGAAGAGTGGCGTCAGGTTGAGGTCGAGGCTTACAAATTCTGGGACGAAATCGCTGAAACCAGTCCACGAAATGCTCGGGTGATAGAAATATTTAAAGAATATGCAGGAGTGATGGAGAAAGCGGGTAAGCCTTACCGCTATTCCTAATTCGTCCGTCACGTTTGAAAAGCGGCTGAGAGAGGTCGCTTTTTTTAAGCGGCTAGAATGAAAAAAACCAGCGTTGATAGGCCAATACCGACGCTGGTTTTCCTCGAGTTTTTACGTTGGCAGATTTAGAGTTCTGCCCTCTCATTAGTTTCCTTCAGCTGATAAAACCAAATGAAAGAAATGAAAGTCTTTTGGTTCAGAATCAGTCTGTAAGTGGCGGCCTTGCATTACTGACTGATTTTGAACACAGGGGTAATTTAGTACCTGATGAATAAGAAAACTGTGAGGTAAACAAGAAAGTTCCTTTATGTTTTATGCAGATGCAGCAATTTTGCGAGTCAGGTAATACTGTGGAAATAAGATCACAGTTGTGCTGAAAAATATGTACACCATTGGGCATTAATCCCTACGCAAAATCCGTGCTACATTCCGCTCTTCCGAGCTCATAGAGCCTCTTTTCACGTATTTCGCGGCGCGCTTCATTCCATTCCATAATCACTTGCTCTCGGCTTTCACCCCGCCCCATGTCACTGAATAGATACCTATCAACCGTGTGATTAAATGCTTCCAGATCCATTTTTTCCTGATACACGACACCCATAAACTCAAAAGCCTGAGACTTTTCTTTGTTACTGCCGATAACGGTAAACTGCTGCAGGGTATCCAGTGCCGCTTCATACTCACACTTGACGATTTGTTGCTCTGTACCCAGCAACTTGCCATGCACACCATAGGTAGACACATAGCTGCAGCCGGAAACCATGCCCATTGTCATCAGACTCAGCAGTAACTTTTTCATGAAAAATCCTTATCAAAATGAGGCGGCAAATTTTTGTCGATGACTAAAAAACTAGCAATAATCAGGCCGATAAAACAAAAAAGCCGGGATTCAATCCCGGCTCTTCACACCTGATAGTTTGGCACTAAGGCAACTAAGGGCGCTTACCCAACTTCACTGTGCCATTTTGTTCGAACATCGCCGCTTCTTTGCGTTTGCGGCCAATCAGCAGCGGCTTATCATCGTAGAACAAGAAATTTTTCCAGTACTTCTTGAACAATCCCCAACGGGTTTCAACGATGTTCCCTTTGTCATAACAGAAGTAAACCACCGCATTGTCTTCCCATGGGAAAAACGCCAATACGTCCTCTGGCAAATTGCCTTCCTCTTCCCAAGGGTGCTGCCAGTCAGATTCTTGCTCCCACACATCACGCATGATCGCCCAGTCGCCTTTACCAAAGTGATCCGGCGTTGGGCTTTGTTGGCTAACAAAATCGCGCCATAGCTGCCCGCCGCGTTCTTCGGTCATCGGTTTGATGTGCTCGCGGTCTTCTTCGGCAACAGGCATAGACTGGTGCGTGAAAATCCACTTACGTTTGTATTCTTCAAAGGGAATGTAATTCATAGTTCTCTCAGAGTTCACGGGCGTTATTTCCCCGCGAACATGTAACCTTCGCCATGGACAGTAATGAACATTTGCGGCTTTTTGGGTTCGACCTCGATTTTGTTGCGTAAACGTCGAACTAATACATCAATGGTTCTGTCATTTGGGGCATCGACCCGATGGCTGATCAAGTTCAAGATCCTTTCCCGACTCAACACCCGGTTGCGGTTCGCCGTGAACGCCACCAGCATTTCATATTCTGCTTTGGTGAGTTTCACTGCGTTGTCGCCCTTGTTCAATGCGCGACGTTCAATGTCGAATGTCCAGCCATTGAAGTTCACGATGTTATCACTTTCTTTTACTGAACTCTGCATTTCAGGCAGAGTATTCGCCTTGGAAATGCGCCAGAGCAAATTGCGAACTCGCACAAGAAGTTCTCGTAATTCAAGTGGTTTGGTGCAGTAGTCATCTGCCCCCATTTCCAAGCCAACAATTCGGTCTATGCTGTCAGTTCTCGCGGTAATAAGAATAATACCGACATCGGATTTACTGCGCAGTTGGCGTGTCAGCATCAACCCATCCTCGCCAGGCAGGTTGATATCAAGCAGCACTAAGTCAACATGCTGCTCGTTCATAATCTGATGCATTTCCTTGCCGTCAGCGGCCTGACTGACGTGATATCCCTGTTTTTCGAAGTACGCGCTCACCATGGTGCGAGTCACTGCTTCATCATCTACGACCAAGATGTGATGCGTCACATTTACCCTGTTCACATATCGTCATGAGGAGGCGCACTGTACCACCTAAATTGCTAACAAACTTGATTTATCTCATGGTTATTGCAAATTTTGGTGCGCCAAATCAACCATGTTTTTTAACAATAACAGGGGTGTTTTTGCGAGATAGGCGACAATTAAGTCATTTTGGGCACATTTAGAAGCACATAAAGCCCACATCTCACGTTAACAATCGATTCTGTTCACATCTGTTCATATTCTCCGCCCACCTGTTCATTTTCTAGATGAACCATATTCATATCCAATCGCTACTATGCCCACCTCTAAATAACGCATCAAAAACATGTAGCTATAGTGCGTTGGCTTGCTTCCTAACACGCTGCCGGAATGGGCCCAAACACTAACTACAAAAACTTTTATGGGTGTATCCACTTTTATGAAAAAGCTATTGCAGAAGCTGAACAAACCTAGCGCGAAGTACTCCATCCTTGCGCTGGTTCTGATCGGTGCTGTCATCACGGTTGCCGGCGTGGTCGTGATGAACAAGTCTCTCGACTACTTCTCTCAAACCGAGTTCTGTGTGTCGTGCCACACGATGCAGCAAAACTACGAGGAATATAAGCAGTCGATTCACTACAGCAACGCAAAAGGCATCCGTGCTGAATGTGTAGACTGTCACCAGCCTAAAGATTTCGTAGGCAAAATCTGGCGCAAAATGGGCGCTTATAAAGACGTTTACCACCACTTCGTAACGGGCAAGATTGATACCCCAGAGAAGTTTGAGGAACACAGACTCGAACTCGCCCAGAAAGTCTGGGATCGCATGGCTGACGAGAACTACAAAACCTGTACAACCTGTCACTCATACGAAGCGATGGATCACGACAAGCAGTCTGTTCAGGCGATGAAAGAAATGATCCCTGCAGCGAAAGAAAATATGGCGTGTATCGAGTGTCACAAAGGTATTGCTCACGAACTGCCAAACATGGCCGGTGGCTTCCGTAAGACATTCGAAACCCTGACTGCTTCTGCAACCGCACCTGCTGGCGCCAAGAAACTGTTCTCGATCGAAGAGAAGAGCCTGTTTGCTACCGCTGATGCAAACGGCAAGGTTGAAGGCCAACTGCTGCCAGCTTCTGAAGTAGAAGTGGTTGGCGAAGAAGGCGACATGCTGAAAGTGCGTGTTCAAGGTTGGATCGAAACCAACGGTAAAGGCCGCGTGATGACTGAGTACATGGGTAAACGTGTATTCAAGGCGACCGTTCGTGGTGACGTGAAAGCGACTGAGACTGTGATTTCTGAAGAAGTGGACCCAGCAACCAACATCGCTTGGAAACAAGTGGCGGTGAATGCCTATATCACCAAAGATCATCTGGTTGAAAGCATTGACCCTATCTGGGACTACGCATCAGAAATGTACGCATCTTCTTGTAACTCTTGTCACGCAGCACCAGCCCCTGGCCACTTCACTGCAAACGGCTGGATTTCAAGCCTGAAAGCGATGAGTGCGTATTACCGCCTGAGCAAGACCGAAGAGCGCACCCTGCTGAAGTATCTGCAGAACCACGGTAGTGATACCGGCGGTGCAGGCGCCCACTAATCGGCAAAAAGAATACTAAGCGGCAGATGCGCCCTCGTGCATCTGCCCTGATGAATTAAAAACTATAAGGACTTCTACATGGCGACTGAAAAACAACAAGGCATTTCCCGCCGTCGTTTTCTCTCTGGCATGTTAACCGCCAGTGCGGGTGTTGTGATTGGTTCCAGCCTGCTGGCACCACGCAAAGCAATGGCCGCGACTGAAGCGAAAAACACCTTCTCTGGTGAAGTTATTCATGGTTCACACTGGGGTGCATTCCGCGCGAAAGTTGAAAACGGTATCTGGGTTGACACAGTAGCGTTTGAAAACGATCCACACCCAACCTCAATGCTGAACGGTGTGCGTGAAGTGGTTTACAACCCTTCTCGCGTTAAGTACCCAATGGTACGCATCGACTGGCTGAAGCACGGCTGGAAATCAGACACCTCACAACGTGGTGACAACCGCTTTGTACGGGTGCCATGGTCACAGGCGCTGGACTTCTTCCACCACGAGCTGGAGCGTGTTCAAAACACTTACGGCCCAAGCGCATTGTACGCAGGTCACTCTGGCTGGCAGTCATGCGGTAAGTTCAACACCGCCGGTACTATGATGCAGCGCGCTATCAGCCTGCACGGTACTTACCTGGCAAAAGTGGGCGACTACTCGACTGGTTCTGCGCAGGTTGTTCTGCCTTACGTTGCGGGTGCAATGGAAGTTTATGAGCAGCAAACTTCTTGGCCTCTGGTTCTGGAAAACGCGAAAAACATCGTGATCTGGGGTTCAGACCCAATCAAGAACCTGCAAGTAGGCTGGCTGGTTCCAGACCACAGCGTTTACGGTTACTACCAGCAACTGGCTGAGAAAGTAAAAGCAGGCGAAATCAACGTGATTCACGTTGACCCGGTGAAGAACGAATCATACAAGTTCTTCGGCGGTTCTCAGGTTGCAGTTAACCCGCAAACTGACGTCCCTCTGATGCTGGCAATCGCACACACGCTCTACACTGAGAAGCTGTACGATGAGCAGTTCCTGGCTGACTACACCACAGGTTTCGACAAGTTCGTTCCTTACCTGACCGGTGAGAAAGACGGCGTAGCGAAAACGCCAGAGTGGGCGGCAGAAATCTGTGGCATCCCTGCAGATCAAATCCGCGAACTGGCGCGCACCATGGCAAATGGCCGCACCCAGATCATCGCGGGCTGGTGTCTGCAGCGCATGCAGCACGGCGAACAATACGCGTGGATGATCGTTGTTCTGGCAGCCATGCTGGGTCAAATCGGTCTGCCAGGTGGTGGTTTCGGCTTTGGTTGGCACTACAACGACGCAGGTACTATTACTTCTGCGGGTCCACTGATGTCTGGTTTCAGCTCAGTGACTGGCGTTGATCCAATCCACAGCGGCAGCTACAACGGCTACTCAAGCTACATCCCTGTTGCACGTTTCGTTGATTGTATCGAGAACCCGGGTACCACTATCCAGTTCAACGGCCACAGCGTGAAATTCCCGCACATGAAGATGGCTATATTCTGTGGTAACAACCCATTCCACCACCACCAGGATCGTAACCGTATGATCAAAGCGTGGCGTAATCTGGAAACGGTTGTCAGTGTTGAGCACCAATGGACAGCGACTTGTCGTTTTGCAGATATCGTTCTGCCAGCGACCACCACTTACGAGCGTAACGACATCGAGCAGTTCGGTAACCACTCGAATAAAGGCATCATCGCGATGAAACAAATCGTTGAGCCTATGTTCGAAGCGAAAGACGATTTCGATATCTTCCGTGAGCTGTGTACCCGTTACGGTCGTGAAGAAGCCTTCACTGGCGGCAAGACCAAGATGGAGTGGATTGAAGAAATCTACAACGGTGCACGTCTGCAAGGTCGTGGTATCGGCGTTCGCATGCCTAACTTCGTTAAATTCTGGGAAGAAGAGCAATTCATTGCATTCCCAGAAGGTTCAGAGTGGGTTCGTCACGCAGCGTTCCGTAAAGAACCGGATCTGGAACCATTGGGCACCGCATCTGGCCTGATCGAGATCTACTGTAAGACCATCGCTGACATGGGTTACGACGACTGTCAGGGTCACCCAATGTGGTTCGAAAAAGTAGAACGTAGCCACGGTGGTCCTAAGTCGAAGCAGTACCCTATCCACCTGCAGAGCTGTCACCCGAACCACCGTCTGCACTCGCAGCTGTGTTCGTCTGACGATCACCGCGGTACTTACGCAGTAGCAGGTCGCGAGCCTTGCTACATCAGCACTGCTGACGCGAAGGTACGTGGTATCCAATCTGGCGACATCGTTCGTGTATTTAACGACCGTGGTCAGGTGCTGGCTGGTGCAGTGGTAACAGACGATTACATGTCTGGCGTATGTCGTATCCACGAAGGTGCATGGTACGCGCCGCTGGAAGGTGGCAAACCGGGCACTCTATGTACTTACGGCGATCCAAACGTGCTGACCGTTGATATCGGTACTTCTAAGCTGGCTCAAGCAACTTCTGCGCACACGGCACTGGTTGAAATTGAGAAATACACTGGCAAAGTGCCAGCAGTGACCGGCTTCAGCGGCCCTATCGCGGTTGACGACGTTAACCCACTGTTCCCGGCGATGGATATCGCATAAGAGACAGTGTGAAGAAAAAGGGCAGCTTGGCTGCCCTTTTTTACTCTAAGCTGGTTAGAATTAACGAAAAACATCCCTCACTTACGGAATGACAATGCAAGAATTTATCGCCATTAACGAACAACGTGCCGAGTTTTACTGGTGGATGTCTTCACTGTTTGCGACGGAGTTGACCCAGCAAGATCTGGACAACTACCACGGCGGCGACATGGATAACTACTACTCCGTGTTGGCGATGACCGACGAATTGAAAGCCCCGATTGCGGAATTTCGTGACGCACTGGCGAAACTGAAAGTCAGAGAAGATGCGCAACTTGAGCTTGCTGCAGATTTCTGTGGCCTTTTCCTGAGCACACCTAAGTCCGGCGCCCTGCCTTACGCCTCTATGTACATTGGCGAAACAGGCTTGTTGAACGACAAGCCTGCGGTTGAAATGGGCCAGTGGATGGACAAGTACGGCATTGCTCAACGGAAAGACTTTAACGAGCCGTTTGATCACTTGGCGGTAGAACTCGACTTTATGGGTAACCTGGCGATCCTCGCGAACAAAGAAACAGACGAGGAAAAGCAGGAAGCAATGATGCAAGAGCAGCAACGTTTTCTTGAAACCATGATGCTGCCTTGGATTGAGCAGTTCCAACAAACCGTGCAGCAGTTCGACAAATTCGGTTTCTATAAAGCCGCAGCGAACTTGTTGGTGCCCTTTATCAAGTTGGACCAAGCCTTCCTGAAAGGTGAATAAGCGAACAAGCACAGTGTTCAAAAGCCGGGCTTGTTCCCTAATGCATGTGAATTAAG
>NZ_LASY01000166.1:0-12174 GCF_000973155.1 Grimontia sp. AD028
CTTGTTCTCGAGCATTTTTCCTGCGCCATTTCTGATCAGCTACCTACTGTGATTGGTATAACGGGAAAACAAAAACGCCCGGTTCGTTTTTCCGGGCGTTCTTTCAACTTGGTTGATGGCTTAGAAATTCGCTGGCGTTGTTGCGCTAAACAGACGGCAAGTGGCATCGAATGGGTTGGCAAAACGGTGCGGGCGGTTACTGTCAAAGTAATAGCTGTCGCCGACTTCCAGAACGAAAATATCGTCACCGACGGTCAGTTCGAGCTTGCCTTCCACAACCAAACCCGCTTCTTCGCCTTCATGCTGCAGCATCTCCTCACCGGAATGCGCACCTGGTGGATAGGTTTCGGAAAGCACAGAGATAGCTCGGTTTGGGAACTCTTTGCCTATAAGCTTCATTGATACGGAGTCATCGCCGATTTCGAGTAGATCCTGTTGGCGATAGATGACAGGCGCTGACTCTGTTTGTCCAATATCGGCAGAGAAGAACTCAACCAAAGACATGGGAATACCAGACAAAACTTTCTTCAGCGAACTGACAGAAGGACTGACGCTGTTTTTCTCAATCATCGAGATGGTACTGTTGGTTACGCCTGCGCGTTTAGCGAGTTCGCGTTGCGATAGTCCGCGACTTTTTCTAACGGCTTTAAGGTTTGCACCAATGTCCAATGTTCGATTCTCCCTGCTTTGACTGGGTTTTGTTAGTTAGCTTCAGTCACTGTAATAGATTTTGAACAAGCGATCCTACTTCCATAAGGCGAGTAATCAAGTGTTTTGTGATGACTTCGTCATTATGTAAAAAATATAAACCACAAATTTGCAATGTATTATGCACCTTATTGATCAACATCTTTTCTCGGTGGTCACTTACAGCTCGGCCTTTATAAGGCGGCTTTAGCTTTGTTAAGTATCTTGAGCTGATAGTGATAACCTGACCACACCGTACAATTTTTGCTTCACCCCCCGAAGGAAAATACGGTAGTCTTTGTTAATTATATTTTACAAAGGATGTAAGGCATGGCGCATACACCATCGAATCTTCCCCATACCTCTTCTTATTACGCAGCCACTGCGAAATACCCGCAGCGTTATCCTGCTTTGACGGAATCAATCAGTGTGGATGTGTGTATTGTTGGTGGTGGATTCAGCGGCATAAACAGTGCGATTGAGCTGGCTCAACGTGGTTATTCCGTGGCTGTGCTTGAAGCCAACAAGATTGGATGGGGTGCGTCAGGCCGCAATGGTGGCGAATTGATCCGTGGTATTGGTCATGGCATTGAGCAGTTCACTAATCAAATAGGTAAAGAAGGTGTCGCCGCCATCAGTCAGATGGGTTTGGAAGCAGTGCAGATCGTTAAAGATCGCGTGGAAGCGTTCAGTATTGATTGCGATCTCGCCATGGGATATTGCGATCTGGCGATGAAACCCTCTCACATGAAAGAGCTTCAGGAAGATTTTGATGATCTGAGCGTAAACCAGTATCCCCATGAAATCCGCATGCTCGAAAAAGCAGATCTTGCGGAAGTTATTGGGTCTGACCGTTACATCGGCGGCATGTTGGATATGGGCAGTGGCCATTTACATCCTCTGAACCTGGTGACAGGTGAAGCGGCAGCTGCTGCTGGTCTGGGCGTCCAGCTTTTCGAAGACAGTGCTGCGACGGAAATCATCAAGGGCCAAAAGCCCATCGTGAAAACGGCGCAAGGGCAAGTAACTTGCAACTATCTGCTACTGGCAGGTAACGCGTATATCGGCCACAAACTGGAGCCTTATATAGGTGGGAAGGTGCTTCCAGCAGGCAGTTACATCATCGCCACTGAACCGCTCACTGACGAACAGGTCGCCAGCACCATTCCGAAGAACATGGCGTTTGCCGATCTCAGCATCGCCCTTGATTACTATCATCTCTCCGGTGACAACCGCTTACTGTTTGGTGGGCTATGTACCTATTCCGGAAAAGATCCAAAAGACATCACCGCAGCCCTGTTGCCAAATCTTGAGCGGGTTTTCCCGCAGCTGAAAGGCGTGGGTATCGATTTCGAATGGGGCGGAATGATTGGGATTGGTGCGAACCGTTTACCTCAAATTGGCCGACTGCCGGATGCCCCGAATATTTTCTATGCACAGGCATATTCCGGCCATGGTGTGAATGCCACCCACATGGCAGGCAAAGTCATTGCAGAAGCGATCTCAGGGACTGCCGAGCGCTTTGATGTGTTCGCCAAGGTGAAGCACATGACGTTCCCAGGAGGACCATTGTTGCGCTCGCCCTTATTGGCGATCGGCATGACTTATCACCGCTTGAAAGAAGCACTGCAATAAACCTCATACTTAAATCATCCGTTTAAAGCGTCTCAAGCTTAAGCCTGAGGCGCTTTGTTATCTTTTATGCCCTGTTCCGGTCATGTCTATGAGTGTTAGCGTGAGCTAAATAACGCGAATCAAATAACCGGGAGACGGAAATGGCAGCAAAAAGAAGCAAGGTAACCTTTCAAAGCAATGGGCTAGAACTTGCTGGAATGTTAGAGACGCCAGAGCAAAACGCGAGAGGCTATGCCTTGTTTGCACATTGCTTTACCTGCGGAAAAGATGTGGCGGCGGCTTCCCGTATTTCACGCGCTTTAGTGAACATCGGCTTTGCGGTCTTTCGCTTTGACTTTACGGGGCTGGGCGGCAGTGACGGTGATTTTGCCAATACCAACTTTTCTTCCAACGTTGATGATTTGGTCGCAGCGGCAGATTTCCTGCGCGATAACTACGAAGCGCCACTGCTGCTGATTGGCCACAGTCTGGGTGGTCGTGCGGTGCTGTCGGCGGCACATCGCATTCCAGAAGTCTCAGCGGTGGCGACCATTGGCGCGCCAGCAGATGCTGAGCATGTGTCCAAGCAGTTTGCTGCTCATGTGGAACAAATTGAGGCCGAAGGTGAAGCAGAGCTTTCTTTGGCAGGTCGTCCTTTTACTATCAAGAAACAGTTCCTTGATGATATCCGCGCCGACAATGACGATATCGAAAACCTGCGTGTACCGCTGCTGGTGATGCATTCCCCAATCGATAACATCGTGCTGATTAAAGAAGCCGAGAAAATCTACACCCGCGCTAAGCATCCTAAGAGCTTTGTGACGCTGGATTCTGCCGATCACTTGCTGACCAACAAAAACGATGCTCAGTATGTGGCTGAGCTTATCGCGGCCTGGTCTCACCGTTACATAGACAGGGCGGCGCCAGTCAAAGAGGCTGAAGAAGGCGTGAAACGTGGTGAGGTTCTGGTGCATGAGCATAACAAACAGTTTACCCGTACCATCCAAACAGACCATCATCAGTGGTTTGCCGATGAACCTGTCGATTACAGTGGCGACAATCTAGGACCTGACCCTTACGAACATGTGTTGGCTGGATTGGGTGCGTGTACCTCCATGACGCTGCGTATGTACGCTAACCGCAAGAAGCTGCCGTTGGATGATGTAAAAGTGACCTTGTCGCACAGTCGTCAGCACGGTGAGGATTGCGAGCACTGTGATGAAAACAACGCGAAGGTCGAGGTCATGTCCCGCGAAATTGAACTGTTTGGTGACCTAACAGATGACGAGCGTCAGCGTTTACTGGAAATTGCCGATAAGTGTCCGGTACACAAAACGCTGGAAGGCAAGATTGTTATCACTACCGAACTGAAAGATAAGTAATACGGTATCGGTAAATATAAAAGACCGGCTCGATGAGCCGGTCTTTTTTGTTCAAGTTAAGGTGTTAGTCAGATCAAAGCGCAATCCAGGTGGCTTTCACTTCCGTGTATTTCTCGAACGCGTGGAGTGATTTATCGCGGCCATTACCGGATTGCTTGTAGCCACCAAATGGCGCAGTCATGTCGCCGCCATCATAATGGTTAATCCATACCATCCCAGTTCGCAGCGCTTTTGCGGTTTTGTGTGCTTTGCTGATGTCAGATGTCCATACCGCAGAGGCAAGGCCATAATCGGTATCGTTGGCAATGGCGACTGCTTGTTCAGGAGTGTCGAAGGTGATCACCGACAAGACAGGGCCGAATATCTCTTCACGGGCAATCGCCATATCATTGTTCACATTATCGAACACTGTGGGCTCGACAAATAAACCGCCGGTTTCTGCCATCACACGTTGACCACCACACACCATCTTGGCGCCGCCTTGTGCGCCCTTGTCGATGTACGTCAGCACGGTATCAAGCTGTTGTTGGTCAACCACGGCACCGACCTGAGTGTCTGGGTCTAGCGGATGCCCTGGTTGCCAGCCTTTCAGGTTTTCGACAACTTTTTCGATAAAGGTATCTTTGATAGACGCTTCCACCAACAAGCGCGAGCCAGCGGTACAGACTTCGCCTTGGTTGAACGCAATGGCAGAGGCAGCAGCAGAGGCTGCGGCATCTAAATCTGGCGCATCAGCAAAGACGATATTCGGGCTCTTACCGCCAGCCTCCAGCCAGACACGCTTCATATTTGATTCGCCAGCGTAAATCATCAGTTGTTTGGCGATTTTGGTGGAGCCCGTGAACACCAGAGTATCAACATCCATATGCAGTGCGAGCGCTTTGCCCACCGTGTGCCCAAAGCCAGGCAGCACATTTAGCACGCCTTTTGGCATACCTGCCTCAATGGCAAGTTCGCCAAGACGGATGGCGGTGAGTGGTGATTTTTCTGAAGGTTTAAGTACGACAGAGTTGCCAGAGGCGAGGGCAGGGCCAAGCTTCCAACAGGCCATCAGCATAGGGAAGTTCCAGGGCACGATAGCGGCCACAACGCCCACAGGCTCGCGGGTGACCATGCCGATTTCATTGTGCGGCGTGGGGGCGAGTTCGTCATAAATCTTGTCGACCGCTTCGCCTGACCAACGAATAGCTCGGGCGGCACCGTTCACATCAACGGCTTTGGAATAGCGGATAGGTTTGCCCATATCCAGCGTTTCAAGGAGCGCCAGTTCATCGCCGTTTTCTTCTATTAATTCCGCAAAACGGATCACGATTTTCTTACGCTCTGCAGGAGGAAGGTGAGCCCATACACCAGACTCAAACGTTGCACGGGCATTGCTGACAGCGAGGTTAGCGTCAGCAAGATCGCAACTGGCAACATCGGCCAGCACACGACCATCAACCGGACTGATGCAGGCAAAGGTCTCTCCAGAAACCGCATCGCGGTATTCACCATCGATGAATGCCTGTCCTTTGATTGTTATAGATTGTGCGAGTGCATCCCAGTCTTGACGAGACTTGTGCGAAGTCATAGCAGCCCCTTTTCCCTGTTATGTGCGATGAATATGGCCACTGTGCACCATTTCAAAATATTTTACAATTGGTGCGATTTATTCTTTAGATATTGAACATAGGCCGTTTACTGTTCGTTATATTTGACATAGTATTGCAAATATTGGCCGCTAGGCAACATCTTGTTAACAACGGAAGCAAGCAAGGAACCCTGACTATGGCAGTGAACAAATCACAGAGTGAAGGAGCACGTCTGGACAACTTCTGGATGCCTTTCACCGCAAACCGTCAGTACAAAACCACGCCACGTTTACTCGCAAAAGCAGAAGGCATGTATTACACCGACGTTGAGGGGAATTCAGTGCTGGATTCGACGGCCGGGTTGTGGTGCTGCAACGCGGGTCATAGCCGTGATCAAATCACTGATGCTGTAAGTAAACAAATCAAAGAACTCGACTATGCGCCAACCTTCCAGATGGGGCATCCTCTCCCATTTGAACTCGCTGAGCGTTTAGCAGAATTGGCTCCTGCCGATTTGAATCGCGTGTTCTTCACCAACTCGGGTTCTGAATCTGCCGATACAGCGTTGAAAATTGCGCTTGCCTATCAGCGGGCCCGTGGTCATGCCAATCGCACCATGTTTATTGGTCGCGAGCAGGGCTATCACGGCACAGGTTTTGGCGGTATTTCTGTGGGCGGTATGGTGAATAACCGCAAAGCGTTTAACAGTCAGTTGCTGCCAAGTGTTGCTCATCTTCCACATACTTTGGACATAGAACGCAATGCCTTCTCGAAAGGTTTGCCAGAGCACGGTATCGAACGTGCTGAGGTGCTGGAACAGCTGATTGCCCTGCACGGCGCTGAAAATATCGCAGCGGTGATGGTTGAGCCAATGTCAGGATCGGGTGGGGTTATTCTTCCGCCAAAAGGTTATCTAAAACGTCTTCGTGAAATCACGGCCAAACACGACATTCTGTTGATCTTCGATGAAGTGATCACGGGCTTCGGCCGTGTGGGTGATGCCTTTGCATCGCAGCGCTGGGATGTTACGCCAGACATTATTACTACCGCGAAAGCCTTGACCAATGGCGCGATCCCAATGGGTGCGGTAATGGTGAGTGATCGTATTTACGAAGCCTGCATGAATGCAGCGCCGGAGGACACGATCGAGCTTTTCCACGGTTATACCTATTCCGGTCACCCGGTTGCGGCAGCAGCAGCGCTGGCAACGCTTGATATTTACCGTGACGAGAATCTGTTCGAGCGTGCAAGGCAATTTGAAACTGAATGGGAAGAGGCACTGCATTCGCTCGATAATTTGCCAAATGTGATTGATGTTCGAAACACAGGCTTGATTGCCGGCATTCAGTTTGCACCTAGCAGTGAGGGCGCCGGTAAACGCGGTTATGACATCTTTACACGCTGTTTCTACGACGGTGTGTTAGTGCGCGCTTCGGGCGACATCATCGCCATGTCGCCGCCACTTATTATGGAATCGAAACACATCGATCAGATGGTCAGCACGCTGGAACGCGCCATCAAGCAAGCGATTTAACTTTAAGGGGATATAAGGATATGTCTGTAACGCACTACATTGATGGCAAATACACAGCCGAAAGCGAGCGCAAGCAAGCGCTGTTTAACCCTGCGACCGGCGAGCAAAGTGGCGAAGTCTCTTTGGCATCAGTTGCCGAAACCGAAGCTGCAATTGCTTCTGCCAAAGCCGCTTTTCCTGCATGGTCCGAAATGTCGCCACTTCGCCGTGCCCGTGTGATGTTTAAGTTCAAGGCGTTGGTGGAAGAAAACATCGACGAGCTCGCGGCGCTCATTACCAAAGAGCACGGAAAGGTGCTGGATGATGCCAAAGGAGAGTTAACCCGTGGTCTGGAAGTCGTCGAGTTTGCCTGCGGTATTCCTCATTTATTGAAAGGCGAGATGACAGAGCAAATTGGCTCGGGCATTGATGCCTGGTCACTCAACCAGCCTTTGGGTGTGGTGGCAGGTATTTCGCCGTTTAACTTCCCGGTGATGGTGCCGATGTGGATGTTCCCGATCGCGATTGCCTGTGGTAACACCTTCGTGATGAAGCCGTCGGAAAAAGACCCAAGCTCAACGCTGCGTATCGCAGAGTTACTCACTGAAGCGGGTTTGCCGGATGGCGTTTTCAACGTGGTCAATGGGGACAAAGAAGCCGTAGATGTATTGCTGACTCACCCAGATGTGCAGGCAGTCAGCTTTGTGGGTTCGACTCCGATTGCTGAATACATCTACAGCACGGCATCAGCGCACGGTAAGCGTGTTCAGGCATTGGGCGGCGCGAAAAACCACATGGTGGTGATGCCTGATGCGGATCTGGATCAAGCGGTTGCGGCCTTGATGGGCGCGGCTTACGGCTCTGCCGGTGAGCGCTGTATGGCGATTTCTGTAGCGGTTGCGGTAGGCAATGTTGCAGATGCCCTGATTGAAAAGCTGACGCCAAAAGTGAAAGAACTTCGTGTTGGTAATGGCGTGATTGAAGGCATGGAAATGGGGCCTTTGGTAACGAAAGAACACCTAAGCAAAGTGGAAGGCTATGTGGCGAAAGGTGTTGAAGAAGGCGCTGACTTGCTTGTTGATGGCCGTGGTGTTCAGGCTGAAGGTGGAGATGGCTACTTCCTGGGTGGTTGCTTGTTCGATAATGTCACACCAGAAATGACTATCTATCGCGACGAAATTTTTGGTCCGGTTCTGTCTGTGGTTCGCGTGCCGGATTATGCGACGGCGGTGAAACTGATTAATGATCATGAATTTGGCAACGGTACGGCCATCTTTACCCAAAATGGCGATGCAGCGCGTCAGTTCTGTCATGAAATTCAGGTAGGTATGGTTGGCGTGAATGTGCCCATCCCTGTGCCAATGGCATTCCACAGTTTTGGCGGCTGGAAGCGTTCACTGTTTGGTTCGCTTCATGTGCACGGTCCTGATGGTGTGCGCTTCTACACTAGACGCAAGGCGATCACCGCGCGATGGCCAACCGGGCTCAGGGCGAACGCCGATTTTATTATGCCAACAATGAAATAATGGCAATTTGCCTGAAAGAAAAAAGGAACCGAACGGTTCCTTTTTTCATGTGGAGTACTGATTGAACGTTAAGCGACGTTTGAAAAGAAAATGCGCTCAGGTTTACTTAGCTGATAACCCTGAAACAGGTCGAAGCCCATTTCAAGCGCTGCGTGATATTCCTCGTCAGTCTCTATCTTTTCAGCCAGCAGTTTAAATTCAAATCGCTTTCGGTATTTGCTGACAAACTGGGAAATCTGAGTCAGGGTCTGTGCCCGGAAGTCGATTTTCACGCAATCCGCCAATCGAAGGAAAGGGAGCCAGTCGGACGACGGAACAAAATCATCAAACGCGATTTGATAGCCGTGGGACTTCAGGTCTTCCAGTGCTTTGTAAAGCTCAGCGTCCGCCACACAATCTTCAAGCACCTCAATAACCAATTCTTGAGCTGGATAGTTAAGTGCTTTGCCTTGAATAAGGCTGTCGTAACAGAAGTTAACGAAGCAGGGGAGGCCATCAGAAACACGCGTGACGCCGCCGGTTGTCTCGCAGAATAAATCATTCAGCACACTGTCAGTGGCGATGTCAGATTCGATACAAGGAAAAGAATCACAGCAGCCTTCGCGAAACAACAACTCATAAGCAATGACTTTTTGCTCTGAGTTATAGATCGCCTGCCGTGCAATGTTTGAACGCATAGAATGCCAACGTTTCCTTAAAGAGGATTACGAAATTAATTGTATAATAGGTCTCATATTCGAGAGTGCTAATAATGGCTGATATTTCGCGACGGAAATTAATGAGAAAACTCATGCTTTTCTCATCTTGACCATTCGGTCAGCTCGTCGTGATTTTCATCGAGCATTTAAAACGCGCGGGTTTGCAGCGTGCAGCCTTCTTCGGTACAGACCAAAACAGAGCCTTGAGTGTACCAATCACCGAGTACGATTCGTTGAGCCGGATCATTTCCAATGCGAATGTCATGAATATCCGGTCTGTGAGTGTGACCATGAATGAGTTGCGTCACGCCACTGTCTTTCATTACATGCAACACCTCAGATTGGTCGACATCCATGATGTCTTCTGACTTTTCCATGTTGCTTTTGGTGCTACCCGCCCGGATCTTTTCGCCGATACGGCGCCTGACGGAAAGCGGTAATCTAAAGAAGAGCCACTGGATCAGCGGGTTGTGCACTTTTTTACGGTAGCGCTGATACCCTTCGTCCTGAATACACAATGTGTCGCCATGCATGATGAGCGTGGGCTTACCGAATAAATCGATCACATGGTGTTCAGGCAGCAGAGTCATGCCCGACGCTTTTGCAAACCGTTTGCCGACCAAAAAATCGCGGTTTCCATGAATGAAATAGATGGGGATACCCAGATCGCTGAGTGCTTTAAAAGCATCTGCCACTTCAATTTGAAGCGGGGTTCCGTCGTCGTCACCAATCCAGGACTCAAACAGGTCGCCCAACACATAAAGTGCACTTGCCTTTGGGGCGTCCTCTTTCAGGAAACGCAAAAAGCACTGGGTAATTTCAGGATGGGTAGGGCTGAGATGGAGATCAGAGATAAATAATACGGTCATAGATAATATAAGGGCAGCAAGTCATTGCTGCCCCTCAGTGCCTTATTCTTCGATAGTCACGCTTTCGATCAGCACTTCTTCTACAGGCACGTCCTGGTGAACGTAACCCCAGTTACCGGTAGCAACGTCTTTGATCTTGTTAACCACGTCCATACCTTCAACCACTTCACCGAATACACAGTAACCCCAACCGTCTGGCGTTTCAGATTTGAAGTCCAGGAAGGTGTTGTTGTTAACGTTGATGAAGAACTGAGAGCTCGCTGAATGCGGTTCCATAGTACGTGCCATTGCAATGGTACCTACTTTGTTGCTCAGGCCGTTGTTAGCTTCGTTTTTAATCGGTGCGTTGGTTTCTTTTTCTTGCATGCCAGAAGCCATGCCGCCGCCTTGAATCATGAAACCGTCGATGACACGGTGGAACAGAGTGCCGTTGTAAAAACCGTCACGGCAGTATTGCAGGAAGTTTTCTGCAGTCACTGGCGCTTTTTCGCTGTTCAGTTGGATTTTGATGTCACCAAAGTTGGTATGAAGCGTAACCATGATTTGTTCCTATAAATTCGCGTTTAGCTTTGAACGTTTGATTCTATCCTAGTGGTCGTGACATTCAACTGATCACACCAGAAAAATCAGCCTTATGACTCAGCATAGCGCCTGCATGCTTTAATTGTATGCGCGCCTCTGTTCACCCTTGCCTAAACTCGGAGGAAAAGGTGTAATATGCCATTCCTCTTATCATTTAATATTTGTAATGGGTAACCCGACTACCATGTTGAAGATTTACAACTCCCTCACCAAGAAAAAAGAAGAATTCAAACCTATCCATCCTGGCAAGGTTGGCATGTATGTGTGTGGGGTTACCATTTACGATTTGTGTCACATCGGCCATGGCCGCACCTTCGTTTCATTCGACGTGGTATCACGTTACCTGCGCTTCTTGGGTTATGACCTGAAGTTCGTTCGTAACATCACAGACATCGATGACAAGATCATCAAGCGAGCCGCTGAAAACGGAGAAAGCTGTGATTCACTGACTGAGCGTCTGATCGGTGAAATGTATGCTGACTTTGATGCGCTGAACATGAAGCGTCCAGACGTTGAGCCTCGCGCAACGCAATTTATTGCTGAAATCATTACGCTGGTGGAGCGTTTGATTGAGCGTGGTTTCGCTTATGTTGCTTCTAACGGCGACGTGCTGTTCGAAGTGGCGAAGTTTGACGAGTACGGCAAGCTGTCACGTCAGGACCTGGACCAGCTTCAGGCGGGTGCACGTGTTGACGTGGAAGAAGCGAAGAAAAGCCCACTGGATTTCGTACTGTGGAAAATGTCGAAGCCGGGTGAACCAACATGGGAATCTCCTTGGGGGCCAGGTCGTCCGGGCTGGCATATCGAATGTTCTGCAATGAACTCTGCCATTCTGGGTAATCATTTTGATATCCACGGCGGTGGTTCAGATCTGACATTCCCGCACCACGAGAATGAAATCGCGCAATCTTGCTGTGCACATGACACCCAGTACGTAAATACCTGGATGCATAGCGGCATGGTGATGGTTGACCGCGAGAAGATGTCCAAGTCTCTGGGTAACTTCTTCACTATCCGTGATGTGCTGGCGCACTACGATGCGGAAACCGTCCGCTACTTCCTGATGTCTGGTCACTACCGCAGCCAGCTGAACTACAGCGAAGAGAACCTGAAACAAGCACGTGCGTCGATGGAACGTCTGTATACGTCACTGCGTGGCCTTGATCTTTCAGTCACTGCGGAAGGTGGTGAAGAGTTCACTGAGCGTTTCAAAGCAGCAATGGACGACGATTTCAACACGCCAGAAGCGTATTCAGTACTGTTCGACATGGCGCGCGAAATCAATCGCCTGAAAGCGGAAGATGTGGAAGCAGCCTCGAAACTGGCAGCGCGTATGCGTGAACTGGCTGAAGTGCTTGGCCTGTTGGAGCAAGACCCAGAAGCCTTCCTGCAAGGCAACGCGGGTGGCGATGATGAAGTGGCGGAAATTGAAGCTCTGATCAAAGCGCGTAACGATGCACGCGCAAGCAAAGACTGGGCGGCAGCGGATGCTGCGCGTGATGCTTTGACCGCAATGGGTATCGTTCTGGAAGACGGCGCAGCAGGCACCACTTGGCGTCGTAAATAAGCCAAATTCCCATATCTAATGAAACGGAGCTTAGTGCTCCGTTTTTTATTTCTTTCCTTTCCCTTGAGCACTGTCTCTATACCCAAACGACCTGAAGATGCTCGCATTCAGAGGTCATCAATGCGTTCAATTCGAGGCAAATTTTGCGAGGAATAGTGGTTCTAT
>NZ_LASY01000167.1:0-23286 GCF_000973155.1 Grimontia sp. AD028
TGCATCTTCAGGTTGTTTGGCTATAAACGTATCCCGTACAATACGCATCGACAGTGAATTAATGATCAAATAGTCCAGGGTCTGTTGACCTTTGGTGATGATTTTTGCGGCGCTTGTGGGGACTTTATACAAGGCAGAGGCTTCGACGTGTAGCTGGCCTACACGAGAAGCCGATAACGCGGGAGAAAGCCCCCACAAGCGCCTCCCGAAGGGTTCAGCTAAAAGCGCTTTATGCTTTGTTGAGCTGTATTTACTTAGAATGCTAAGCGTTATAAAGCTCGCCGCGCCTAAAACGCTTTTCGCAAGAACAAAATTTAACCACCAAAGGCCAACAGACCCTAGGAAAGAACCATGACAAAATCAGCCGAGCTATTTCAACAAGCCCGTAAAACCATCCCAGGTGGTGTGAACTCTCCGGTTCGCGCTTTCGCGGGTGTAGGTGGTGACCCAATTTTTATCGAGCGTGCAGACGGCGCGTACATCTATGATGCAGATGGCAAAGCCTACATCGACTACGTCGGCTCTTGGGGCCCTATGATCCTGGGGCACAACCACCCAAGCATTCGTGACGCCGTGATCACCGCAGCGCAAAATGGCCTAAGCTTCGGCGCGCCAACTGCCCGCGAAATCACGCTGGCTGAGCTGGTTAGCAAGCTGGTTCCATCAATGGAAATGGTTCGCATGGTGAGCTCTGGTACCGAAGCGACTATGAGTGCAATCCGTCTGGCACGTGGTTTTACCCGCCGCGACAAATTCATTAAGTTTGAAGGCTGCTACCACGGCCATGCAGACTGCCTGCTGGTGAAGGCGGGTTCCGGTGCACTGACACTGGGTGAGCCTACCTCTCCGGGCGTGCCAGCAGATTTCGCTAAACACACTCTGACTTGTACCTTCAACGACCTGGACTCAGTGCGAGCAGCTTTCGAGCAATACCCAGAAGAGATTTCGTGCATTATCGTTGAACCTGTGGCCGGCAACATGAACTGTATTCCACCACAGGAAGGCTTCCTGGAAGGGCTTCGAGCACTGTGTGACGAATTCGGCGCACTGTTGATTTTCGATGAAGTAATGACAGGTTTCCGTGTTGCTTTGGGCGGCGCGCAGGCGCATTACAACATCAAACCGGATCTGACGACTCTGGGTAAAGTTATCGGTGGCGGTATGCCAGTAGGTGCATTCGGAGGCCGTCGTGACGTGATGGAATACATTGCACCAACAGGTCCTGTTTATCAGGCGGGTACGCTTTCCGGTAACCCAGTCGCCATGGCAGCCGGTGAAGCGGCGCTGACCGAGTTGTCAAAAGAAGGCAATGAAGCGCATCTTGCAGAGCTGACCAAGCGTTTAGCTGAAGGTTTCAAAACCGCGGCTGATAAACACGGCGTTGCTCTGGCGGTAAACCAAGTTGGCGGTATGTTCGGCTTCTTCTTTACCGACAAAGACACCATCAGCTGTTTTGCTGACGTTCAACAATGTGATATTGAGAAATTCAAACGCTTCTTCCATCTAATGCTCGAAGAAGGCGTGTATTTAGCGCCATCTGCATTTGAAGCAAGCTTCACCTCTCTGGCACATGGCGAGAAAGAGCTAGAAGCGACATTAGCAGCCGCTGACCGCGCTTTTGCAAAACTGGCAGCAGAGTAAACGCTGTCAGGATGATAAAACGGAGCTTAGGCTCCGTTTTTTATTGCCAGTTGATCACGACAAGTACCACAAGGGCGACAACACAAAGTAACGGCAGACTCAGTTTGCGTCGTTTTTTGGACTCGCAGTTGCCTTCGCAACACGCCATCATTTTTGTCCTTTCTCGTTGAATTATCACAACGTATCATAGCTTCCTTACTACACTCTTCTCCACAATTGGTGGAGAGAAACTAAGGAGCCATGCTGTGGCGTCATTCAAGGCCGAACCAAGACACTGGACATTGATAGGTGCACTGCTTCTCGCAGCGTACGCCTGTTACATGCTCATCGCCCCTTACATGGGGTCTATTGTGCTGGCATTTATTGTCTCCCTGCTTTTCTTTCCTCTGCACGAGAAAATCGAAAACAGGCTGCCATCCCACCCTAACGTTGCTGCCGCGCTTTCCTGCACGTTATTGACCGTGATGATTATCATACCCCTGATTTTTGTCGCCGCCGCCATATTGAGTCAGGGCGTTACCTTCTTTACCGGTGCCTACGAGTGGCTTACGCAAGGAGGCGCAAAAGAAATTCTGGCAGCGCCTTTGGTCAAATCAGGCCTGGCTTTAGTGGATAAATGGTTGCCTACCGACTCCATCAACCCTCAGGAATTAGTTGCCAAAGCCGCTTCGACACTGTCAGCAATGAGCTCTCAAATGCTGGGCATGAGTTCAAAAATCTTGGGTGATGTCACAGGCGTATTCGTGAACTTCCTGTTGATGCTGTTCGTGCTGTTTTTCCTGCTCCGCGATCACGACAAGATCATCAACATGCTGCGTCACGTCAGCCCCCTTTCCCGCAGTCAGGAAGATACTTTGTTGGATGAAGCAGAGAAAGTGGCCAAGTCAGCCGTGCTGGGTTCTTTCCTCACTGCACTCGCTCAAGGCATCGTGGGTGGTTTCGCGATGTGGCTTGCCGGGTTTGCGGGTCTATTCTGGGGCACAATGATGGCCTTTGCCTCGTTTATTCCGGTTGTTGGAACCGCACTTATCTGGCTACCAGCCGCCGCTTATCTTCTGTTGATTGGACAATGGGAATGGGCAGCCTTCCTCGCAGGTTGGGGCGTTATCGTGGTGGGCTCGGTTGATAACATCCTTCGTCCTCTGCTGATGCAAGGAAACTCAGGGATGAATACCCTGCTGATTTTCTTCTCACTGATTGGTGGTCTGCATGTGTATGGCCTGATGGGATTGATTTATGGTCCCATCATTTTCTCGCTCACACTGGTACTGTTCCGAATGTACGAAACAGAATTCCACAGCTTCCTTGAGAAGCAAGATAACTGCTAATACTAGGATCTGTTGAGCTTAAGGAACCTAAGGCGCGGCATATTCCCTCACAGGTGACTTTGTGGGAAAATCCGCGCCTCTTTGTTTGATAGCCCCGAGGTATCCATGTCCTACACAGCCCCTAGCCAAATTGCAGCTCGCCAACTCGAGTATTTCGAAGGCAAACACGTTCTGCTTGCAGGTGAACTGGAAGATACCTTTGCATCCGAGCTCGAAGGCACTGCTGCAAGCGTCAGTATCTTCACAACCAACCTTGCTTACGCCAACCAAATGCGTCGTTATCAAAACATTGATGTGCAATTTGGTGAAAGCTATCAAGCCACGCCTCAGGTCGATATGGTTCTGCTCTACTGGCCGAAGGCAAAAGCCGAAGCTGACTTTCTGCTTTCAATGCTCATGGCGGAGCTTAGCACAGGAACAGAGATAGCCGTTGTAGGCGAAAACCGAAGCGGCGTAAAAAGCATTGAGAAAATGTTTACGCCCTATGGTCGTGTCACAAAATTTGACTCGGCCCGCCGCTGCAGCTTCTATTGGGGCCAATGTGACAACCAGCCAGCACCTTTCGTATTGGAAGACTGGTACAAAAGCTATCCACTCAATGTGGGTGAGCAATCACTGACTATCCGCTCTCTTCCTGGTGTATTCAGTCATGGAGAACTTGATGCAGGAACTCAACTGCTTCTGGATAACTTGCCGACACTGAAAGGCAAAGTGCTGGATTTTGGCTGTGGAGCCGGTGTGATAGGTACGGTGATTAAGCAACGTTATCCCAACACACAAATCACCATGGTCGACATCAGCGCGCTAGCCGTTGCTTCAGCGCGTGAAACCTTGCGTTTTAACAATCTTGACGGAGAAGTTTTCGCTTCTGATGTTTATAGCGACATTGACGGGCACTTCGACCATATCGTGAGTAATCCACCGTTTCATGCGGGTCTTAAAACGCATTACGCCGCCACAGAAACCTTACTCGAACGTGCGCCAGAATACCTAAACCGTGCTGGTGAATTGACAATTGTTGCCAACAGCTTCCTTCGCTATACGCCGTTTATTGAAAGGGCATTCGGTCATTGCGAGACACCAGCCAAAAGCAACAAGTTCGCGATATACCATGCATCAAAACGCCAGTAACACAGGGGGAGCCGAATAGCTCCCTTTTTGTTGTTGGGGGTTTCATTTCCCGTCAAAAACGTTAATTTTGCGCACTACCACGGAGTTCATTGACAACTTACTTGCCAAGAAAAATTAAGTCAGTATAAGGACTGGAGATGGATTAATTTCATATCCGCCTCTTTTAGCCACCGTCAAATTCGACAATATTCCGCTAAGCAAAGGCGTTTTTTGATTTCCGATTTCTCAGGCAGAAACATGCAAAAAAAACAGAAATTCAAGCGACTTCAGCACACGCTGATGTTGGCTTTTCTGGTGCTGAGTATTACGCCTCTCACCCTGCTGGCTATTTTCTTCCTTGAATCGCACAGCAGCGATCTTGAACAACAAAGCACCACGCACCTATCTTTCCTACGTGACAACAAAAAAGAGCAAATCATCAGCTACTTTGATGCGCGTCACTCGGAAGTAAAATCCTTTAGCCGATCAGAACTTGCGACCGCCAGTGGCGGGCGCTTTTACGGTTTAATCGCCGCATTCCACCAACTTGGTGACACGGAAGAAATTGCCCGCAACGTCGCCCGGGAGCGCTATGGTGCCGATTCAAACGCTACGCTGCCACCCGGCGCTAACGACAGCAATTTCATAGGCAGCGAGCGATATCGCCTGCTGCATAAGCGCTATGACTGGGCCTATAAAGAACACCTGAAGCGTTCTGATTTTTCAGATATTTTGCTGGTCGATATTCACGGCAACGTGGTTTATTCCGCGTTGAAAGATGATGCTTTTGGCTCAAACCTGCTTTCTGAAAAGTGGCGTGAAACCGCAGTAGGTAAAACGTTCTCTGACATTAGGGAGACGGTCGATTCCCCTCTGACAGATAGCGACAATACACCGATCGCTTTTACCGATTACACCCAGCAAGCCGATGGTGAAATGGTGGCGTGGTTTGCTGCGCCGATCATGCAACAGGGCTATTTACACAGTTATGTTTTGTTCAAACTGCCTAATACGGCGTTGGACAAAATGCTTAACAAGACTCCACAGGAAAAGGGTTACATCAGTACGCTGCTGGTTGGAAATGACCTGATACCCCGAAATCTGGTGACCAAAGACACTTTAACGCCAATTAACAGCACCGCCATTGAGGCTGCACTTGCAGGGCTTCGCGATGTCGGTAGTTTCCTTAGTCCAGAGAATCACCGCGTATTGGGTGCCTATGCGCCAGTTGATATTCCGGGTACTTCCTGGGCGATCGTCCTCGAGTTACCGGAAGAAGAAGCATTCGCCCGCATCTACCAATTGGAGAAAATCTTCATTGCAGTCATGGTCATAGCCATTTTGTTGGTGGTGATTGCTTCACACATGCTGTCTAACTCTATCACGGCACCTTTGCTCAAACTGACCTGGGCCGCAGAGCAAGTTTCAGCGGGCGATCTGGACCAGAAAATTAACAGCACAGACCGTGAAGATGAGATTGGTAGACTAGCTGTCAGTTTTGCCCGTATGCAGCGCTCAGTGCGCGATAAACTAGCGCTCATCCGCGAGCAGAATAAAGAGCTCGAACAAAATATTCAGGTCATCAAGCAAAAGAACGAAGAGCTTCAACAAGCCGACCGCATGAAAGATGACTTTCTGGCGACAACCTCCCATGAGTTGCGTACACCGCTTCACGGTATGGTGGGGATTGCCGAATCAATACTTGCTGGCGCAGAAGGTCCGCTGCCAGAACGTCAAAAGCATCAGCTTCAAATGATCATTAACAGCGGCGAGCGTCTCTCAAATCTGGTGGATGATTTGCTTGATTACCACAAGATGCGTTACGGCGAACTTGAAATCTCTCCGCAAGCCGTAGATACCGCCAATGCGGTGAGATTGGTGATTGAGCTTTCCAGCCATCTCCTGGGCGGGAAGCCTGTGCGTATCATCAACCAAGTACCTATTGACCTTCCACTTGTTCGTGCCGATGAACAGCGCCTGGAGCAGGTGCTGTACAACCTGATTGGCAATGCCATCAAATACACCGATGAAGGCAAGATCATCATCTCTGCCACAGTGCTTGAAGGACAGCTGCGCATTCAGGTTGTAGACACCGGACAAGGTATCCCATCGGACCAGCTTGAGTATATTTTCGAACCTCTCACACAAGCGAGCGGCAATGCCGCACAGTATCGTCAGGGCGCCGGACTTGGTCTTTCCATCAGTCGTCAGCTCATCGACATCATGGGCGGCCAACTCTACGTATCCAGCCAGCCGATGGTGGGAACAACGTTCAGCTTTACCCTGCCACTGGCAACCGAGGAAGACAAAGCGAAAACCCGTCTCGCCAACAACGCGCATTTCGCTGTGCCGCGGGTTGAGCTTGATCAGGCTGATTACACCCAATTACCGGAAAACCCAGACGGTCCATTGATCTTGGTAGTGGACGATGAACCGGTGAATCTGCAGGTACTCAATAACTTCCTGCGTCTTGAAGGCTATCGGGTCAAAGCAGTGGAAAATGGCCGTCAGGCAATTGAATCCGTTACGATGGAAAAGCCATCGCTGATGCTGCTTGACGTCATGATGCCAGAATTAAGTGGCTATGAAGTCTGTAGCCATCTTCGGGAGCGTTACAGCCGGGCAGACCTGCCTATCATCATGCTTTCGGCCTTGGGGCAGGTTCAGGATAAGGTAAAAGGCTTTGATGCTGGTGCCAATGACTACCTGACAAAACCTTTCAACAAGGATGAACTAAGCGCCAGGATCCGCGCTTACATCAATGCTTCACTGACTGAACAGGAACGCGAACATAACCGCACGCTGCAAAAAGAAATCCACTTTAGGGAACAAGTAGAAGCGGGCCTGCGCGAAGTACAAAACAGATTGCTCGGCATGCTGGATAGCGCATCTGAAGGAATTATCTGTGTGCAGGAAAGTGGCAAGATCACCTATGCCAACGATGCGTGTAGTGAAATCTTCCATTTAAGCGCAGAGCAGATTGAACGCCACCAGCTGGATGATTTTCTGGCCATGGCGTTGCCTGAACCAGAATCAAACCGAGGTCACTACAGCGGCCAGTTCAGGTTTAAAATCGATGGAGACATTGTCGATATTGACACTGACTTAATCACGCTACCGGAATCATCTGGCTTGCAAATGATGCTTATCCTCAACACGGGTAAGAAGGCATCATCTCACCGGGTACAATTGTTGGAAAATGCCGTCTCGGCACTGGCAGATTACGCATATGACGGCGACATGGACAAGCTGCAACAACTCAGAGAGTTAGGAGGTGAGTTCACCCGCATGGCAGACCGTTTCTCTGGCAGCAAGCCGGATAAAGCCGATATCCTGCGCGACACTCTGGTCAAAGTCATGAGTGCAACCTTGAATTTCTGGCAGAATTCGACAGGAAAAACCAAGTTTGATCTGGCGGAAGAAAGTGGGCTTTGGCGAGTCTATCTGGATAGGAGCACCCTGCAAACACGAACGCTGGATAAGTACCTCCACGTCGAAACCGTTCCAAAATCGCCGCGTTGGCGTACTGTCATCAGCACTATCGATTTTGTTCTTGAACGTTGCCCTGAAGAAAACAAAGAAAGAAGCGAGCTTGAAGTGCTTAGAGAAAGGCTTCAGACGTTGATTTCAAGATAGTCCCTTCATACTAATAAGCCCCGTACAGGGGCTTTTTTTCGACATAAATTCCCTTACGTTTAATATTGCAAATGACAAGCGCAGACGTGCGTTTGCTCCACTCATGACAAAGTGCATTCTTGCTTTAGCCCTTCTCTCTCGCGCCAGAGGCTGCTCAGAATCCTCTTATCCAAACCTTCGCCATAGCGCTTGAAAGCCCCTTCAGTAGAGCGCTGCCGGTGCTTGTATATCGCTGTGTAGAACGACAATCAAACTTAATTTTCGACGTAAAATCCACAACTCAACACACCTTGCATAGAGCGATTTTGCCGTAAAGTACACCGTTAAAAGTGTTCTATTTTTAACCTCAACATAAAAGTGTGAGACTCTTTTTCCGTTTATGAGAAGAGAATCACAACAAAATCAGACCCCAAATTTTCAGCAGAAAATTAACGACTCAAACAAACGGAGATCGAGATCACTCAATATTTCAATCTCGTTAACATCCATATTTATAGAGGGCCAAATGGTTAGCGGTCACTAACATTAACAGGTAATAAAACCCGAATCAGGACATTTTTTGACCTTAGTCAAATGTGGTAAAGCCTTGTCAAAACCGTCAATATTGACGGTTTTGACAAGAGGTCGGTTTCTTTTAACGTTTTTAACGGGCGACTCAATTGACCAAAAAACAGAACCGGAGTTTCCTTACATTGCACTGAGCCTGCACGGCCATGTGGATGACCAAGTTCACTTGAGTGGTTATCCATAGCGGGTTCCGGCCTGACCAAATTGATTACGGTCAGAACCAAGTGGAACAAAGCAACTAGTAAGGAACAGCTATGCTTGCCAATCTAAAGAAAACAAAACTTGCAGTAGCCGTCGTTGCGGCCGCAGCGTCGGTACTGACAGCTCCTGTTGTCAGCGCTGCTGATAGAGTAGAATTAACTATCGTACCTGACTTCTACCCACAACTTACTCGTAACTTCAACCCGTTCTTGCAGAACAACTTGAGAACAACTCTGGACTTCGTTTACGAGCCACTGGTTATCTTCAACCAGCTGGACGGTAACACTCCAGTAATGCGTCTCGCGAAGGATTACACTGTTTCAGATGATCTGAGAAAAGTAACTTTCGAAATCCGTGAAGGCGTTAAATGGTCTGACGGCACACCTTTCACTGCAGAGGACGTGGCATTTACTTACAACCTGATCCGTGAAAACGCAGCGCTTGACCTTGCAGGTAACGCAGCGCTGATCAGCGACGTTAAAGTGAAAGGCAACAGCGTTGAAATTTCGCTGAACGAAGCTAACTCTTCAGCACCTTTCAAACTGGTTCAAACGCATCCTGTTCCTAAGCACATCTGGAGCAAGGTCGATAAGCCAGAAGCTTTCGCGAACGAAACTCCAGTTGGTACTGGTCCGTTCACCGAAGTTGATACCTTCACCAGCAACCTGTATGTACAGTGTGAAAACCCTAACTACTGGGATGCTGACAGCGTAGCTATCGACTGTCTGCGTATGCCTCTGATCAACAACAACGACGGTCTGCTGTCTAAGATTGTTGCTTCTGAGCTGGACTGGACTTCTTCGTTCATCCCAGATATCGACGCGGTTTACGCATCAGTGAACAAGAACCACAAATACTGGCCAGCACCAGTAGGCTCTTCTGTTAACCTGCTGGTTAACTTCGAGCACCCAGAAGCAGCTAAGAACGAAGCACTGACTAACGTTGACTTCCGTCGCGCAATGTCTACTGCTATCGACCGTCAATCAATCATTGACATCGCGTTCTACGGTGCAGGTTCTCCAAACCACTCTGCAGCTGGTATCGCGGCGCTTTACCAAAGCTGGTCTAACCCTGCAACTTACGATGCAGCGAAGAAATTCAACTCATACAACGTTGAGTTTTCTAAAGAACTGCTGAAGAAAGCAGGCTTCAAAGACATCAATGGTGACGGTTTCGTAGAAACTCCATCAGGCAAGAGCTTTGAACTGGCAATCCAGACTCCTTCTGGCTGGACTGACTGGAACAACACTTCACAACTGGCAGCAGAAAACCTGGCAGATGTGGGTATCAAAGCGAAAGCTGTAACGCCTGACTTCTCTGTTTACAACGAAGCAATGGCTGGTGGTACGTTCGACGTAGCTCTGACTAACTACTTCACAGGTCCAGATCCACACCAGACTTGGGACACTGGCTTCCACTCTCGCTTCATGGCGAAAGAAGGTAACCCACGCTTCGCGATGCACCGCTTCAAGAGCGCGGAAGTAGACGAGCTGTTGGAGAAATTCTACTCAACAGCTGACCGTGACGAGCAAGTGGAAATGGCTCACAAGATTGAAAAGATCCTTTCTGACAATCAAGTAGTGATTCCAGTTCTGTCTGCGGCTTCTACTTACCAGTTCAACGAATCACGCTTCACTGGCTGGTGGAGTGCGGACAATGCCAAAGGCCGTCCAATGATTTGGCAAGGTATCAATGAGCGTCTGCTGCACATTCTTGACCTTAAGCCAAAAGCTTAATCTCTAAATCTGGCGGCGCATCCGCGCCGCCTCTTTCCAAAGATAAACAATCGGTACTTTTGACCTTGGAGCTTTAATTCTTTGGTCACGGCTTCGTCGTGCCACTTAAGGTGTGAGTTATGGGATTTTTTCTTAATAGATTAATGTTTTATTTTGGCGCATTGCTTATCGCAATCACGCTGAATTTTATTTTACCACGTGCAATGCCCGGCGACCCGGTGACCATGATGTTTGCCAACGCGAGTGTACAGGTAACCCCTGAACGTATCGCGGCAATGAAAGCACTTTTGGGTTTCGTTGATGGCCCTATCCACGTTCAGTTCCTGACTTACGTGAAAAGTATTTTCACTTGGGAACTCGGCGTATCTACCCAATTCTATCCAATGACTGTTAACGAGCTGATTGCTAAGTCTCTCGGTTGGACTCTGTTCCTAGCAGGTACTTCCGTAGTGATGGCGTTTTGTATCGGTTCAGTGGTTGGTATCTTCGCGGCATGGCGCCGTGGCAGTCGCTTCGACTCATTCGTATCTCCAGGTTTTATGGCCTTACAGGCAATTCCACCTGTTGTTATCGGTATGCTTATCCTTTTCATATTCGGTATCACACTCAAGTGGTTCCCGACATCTTACGGCATGCCAGAGGGTGCAATCCTCGACTTCACCAGCTGGGAGACTTACAGCGGTATTCTCTACCACGCTTTTCTTCCTCTGTTCTGTGCGACCATCGCACAAATCGGTGGCTTCCTTATCAACATGCGTAACAACATGATCAACTTGTTGGCGGAAGACTACATCACCATGGCTAAAGGTAAGGGCCTTTCAGAGAACCGCGTTGTATTCAACTACGCCGCTCGTAACGCCCTGTTGCCAACCGTTACTGCGCTTTCTATGGCGCTTGGTATGGCAGTTGCTGGTCAGCTGGTTGTAGAAATGATTTTCCAATACCCAGGTTTGGGTACTGCGATGCTCAATGCCGTTAACGGCCGTGACTACCAAGTACTGCAAGGCCTGCTGATCATCCTGACCATCGTTATGCTGTGCTTCAACTTCATCGCTGATGTTCTCATCGTTTTGCTTGACCCACGTCTGCGTAAGGGAGGCAAATAATCATGAAAGATTTTCTTAATATTATTCGCGGTAATACAAAAGCTCTGGTAGGTGTCATCTTAATTCTGATGTTTATCATCGCCGCTGTTTTTGCACCGTTTCTTTCTCAGTACGACCCGCACAAGCGTACGGGTGCACCACATGAATACCCAGGTTTTGTCGTCAAAATGGCGCAAGCTAATCCAGATGGCTGGGTAGCCGAGAACCTAGCAGATAACCAACGTCGTCTGCGCATGTCAAAAGACGCTGAGCACGTTCTGGGTACTACCCGTCTTGGCCGCGACATCTGGTCTCAGGTGGTTCACGGTGCACGAACTTCACTGTTCGTTGGCTTCACTGCCGGTATCTTCGTGTGTGTGGTTGCCACCATCATGGGTATCTCAGCCGGTTACTTTGGCGGACGTGTAGACAACGTACTGTCGGGAGCGATGAACGTCATGTTGGTTATGCCTCAGCTTCCAATCGTGATGGTAGTAGCAGCATTCGTCGGGCAGGCAGGTCCGCTCACCATCGCCTTGGTAATAGCCTTAACCTCCTGGGCATGGGGCGCCAGGGTAATCCGCTCCCAGACACTGGCAATTCGTGAGAAAGAGTTCGTTAAAGCCGCAGAAGTGCTTGGCGAATCCCGCACTCGCATCCTGTTTGTTGAAATCCTGCCAAACCTTATCCCTCTGGTAGGTGCAAGCTTCATCGGCTCTGTGATGTACGCCATCCTGACTGAGTCTGTGCTCTCGTTCATCGGTATGGGCGATCCGAGCGCAGTGAGCTGGGGTTCAATGCTTTACAACGTACGTACCTCTTCAGCAATGCAACTGGGTATCTGGTGGGAAGTACTGGCTCCGTGTTTGGCGCTGAGCTTGCTGTCTCTTGCACTGGCACTGGTTAACTTCGCAGTCGATGAAATCGCTAACCCGCAGTTGCGTGCACAAAAAGGCCTTAAGCGCTGGAAGAAGATGCAAGCAGCAGAAACTCAGTCACGTGCAGAAACTGAGCTGACTCCACAAGTAGCAATGAGCGGAGAGAAATAATGAGCGACGCACAACTACAAATCCGCAACCTATGTGTTGACTACATTACTGACGCGGGCGATGTCCGCGCAGTAAACAACGTAAGCTTTGATATTGGTAAAGGTGAAGTCTTCGGTCTGGCCGGTGAGTCTGGCTGTGGTAAATCCACCGTTGCATTCTCGCTGATGCGTCTTCATAAGCCGCCTGCATTCATCAGCGGCGGTGAAGTACTCTTCAACGGTGAAGACATCATGAAATACAGCGATGAGCGCATGAGTCGCTTCCGCTGGAAAGAAATCTCCATGGTGTTCCAGTCAGCGATGAACGCCCTGAACCCGGTTCTTACCATGGAAGAGCAGTTCTGTGACGTGATTATGCGCCACACCAACATGACCCGCGAGCAGGCGAAACGCCGCGCTGAAGGTCTATTGGAAATCGTTGATATTCACCCAAGCCGTTTGACCGACTACCCTCACCAGTTCTCTGGTGGTATGCGTCAGCGTCTGGTTATTGCGATTGCACTGGCTCTGAACCCGAAAATGATCATCATGGACGAGCCGACAACGGCATTGGACGTGGTGGTTCAGCGCGAGATCCTGCAAAAGATCCACGCACTGAAAGAAGAGTTTGGTTTCTCGATTCTGTTCATCACTCACGACCTCTCACTGATGGTCGAGTTCACTGACCGTATCGGCATCATGTATGCCGGCCAGTTGATTGAGGTGGCACCATCGAAAGAAATCCTCAAAAACCCTTATCACCCTTACACCGAAGGTCTGGCTAGCTCATTCCCTCCACTGACGGGTCCAAAAACACACCTTTCCGGTATTCCAGGCAACCCATTGAATCTGCTTGAAATCCCACAAGGCTGTCGTTTCCAGGCTCGTTGCGGAAAGACCAAAGACACCTGTTTCAAAGTGGCTAACACGCTGACTCAGGTAGAGCCAAACCGTTTCACCAACTGCCACCTGTTTACAGGCAAGTAATTGGCTTTAGCGACTTGTAGGAGTGAGCAATGACTAAAGAATTAGGCCAACCAATTGTTGAAGGCAAAAATCTAGTAAAAGATTTCCCTATCAGCAGTAATGCGCTGAACAAGCCAATGATGCGCGCACTGAATGACGTGTCATTCAAACTGTATAAAAGCCGCGGTCTGTCGGTAGTAGGTGAATCTGGTTCAGGTAAATCTACCTCAGCAAAAATGATCGCCAAGATGTATGCACCAACCTCTGGCTCTATTGAGTACAAAGGCCGCGACATCGCGACGATCACCAAGAAAAACGATCTGATGACCTATCGCGAAGGTGTTCAGATGGTATGGCAAGACCCGTTCGGTTCTCTGAACCCAACACACACCATTTTCCACCACATCGCGCGTCCGCTGCACATTCACAAGAAAGCGAGCAGCAACCCGAAAGAACTGGAAGAACAAGTGTACGACCTGCTGAACCAGGTTGGTCTGACACCGCCAAAAGAAACCGCACAGAAGTACCCTCACCAGCTTTCTGGTGGTCAGCGCCAGCGCGTTAACTTAGCGCGTAACATCGCTGTGGGTGCTGAAGTTGTACTGGCTGACGAGCCAACCTCCATGCTCGACGTATCTATCCGTGCAGGTGTATTGAACCTGATGGAAGAGATGAAGTTTGAGAAGGAAATGGCACTGCTATACATCACGCACGACATCGCAACTGCACGTTATATCGCAGAAGATCTGGCGGTAATGTACGTTGGCCACATGGTGGAATGGGGTGACTGTGAAGAAATCATTCACCGTCCACAACACCCATACACACGCCTGCTGGTTTCCGCAGTACCGGATCCTTCGAAATCTATCCACACCGAGCTGGAAGGTAATAAAGGCGAAATTCCTCTATGGACGCCGGATTCTGTTGGCTGTCCATTTGCTGGCCGTTGTCTGCACGCGACAGAAAAATGTCGTCAGGCGTTACCTCCAGTGACCAAACTGGCGGATAACCACTTCGTTCGCTGCTATCTGTTCGAGTGAGCCTCGGGCTAGAGTTTTAGGAGGTAAAATGCAGCTGTTGATCAATCATATCGGCTATGAGCGCTTCGGCAATAAACAAGCGCTGATCCTTGCAAAGCAAGAAGTCACTGCAACACATGCCGATATTGTAGATTGCCAGACTGGGCAATCAGTGATGCAGCTGCCTGTTTGTGCTTGTGGTTCTGTAGACCAATGGCATACCGGCGACGTTTACCGTATCGATTTCTCTGCACTCAATAAGTGCGGAGATTTCTTCGTGAAAGTGGGAGACGTTTCGTCTCCGGCTTTTTCTGTCGCAGAAGGTATTCTGTTTGATCGCACCTTTTCAGATGTGATCCACTACTTCAAATCCCAGCGTTGTACAGGCACGTTTGATCAACGCGATCTTACTGCGCCCCTTCTTGGCACAGATCGTCACGTTGATGTTCATGGCGGTTGGTATGATGCGTCAGGCGACGTCAGCAAATACTTCAGCCACCTTTCATATGCTAACTATTTAAACCCTCAGCAAATTCCGATGGTTGTCTGGAATATGCTGAATACTCTGGAAACCCTTTCTTCAGAACTGGCTCCATTCTCTAAAACCCGTCTGCATGATGAAGCGCTGTTTGGTGCAGATTTTCTCGTTCGCATGCAGGACGCAGAAGGTTTCTTCTACCTGACCGTGTTCGACAAGTGGAGCAAAGACCCATCTCAACGTGATATCTGCGCTTATGAAACCCAGCAAGGTCACAAGACCAATGCATTCCAGGCTGGTTTCCGTCAGGGGGCAGGCGTAGCGATCGCATCACTTGCCGCTGCAGCGCGCTTTGGCGTTAACGGCGAATACGATGTTGAGACTTACCAGAAGACGGCAGAAACAGGCTACTGGCACCTGAAGGAAAACAATTCGTCTTACCTGGACGATGGTCAGGAAAACACCATCGACTTTTACTGCGCGCTGCTGGCAACAACAGAACTTTTCAAACTCACCGCCAGCGAGTCATACCTTGAAGAAGCGCGTTATTGGGCAACCCGCCTTGCCGAGCAACAACAGAGTGATGAATGTATTAATCACTTCTGGTCCGCTAACGGTGATGGTTCTCGCCCTTATTTTCATGCTGCTGAAGCAGGCTTGCCTGCGATTTCGCTGATGCAATACCTTCAGGTAGAAGGCGATGACACACTCAAAGCGAAATATACGGAAACCCTTTTCAATGCGCTGAACTTTGAGCTCAGCATCTCCGCCGAAGTGAACAACCCATTCGGTTATCCGCGTCAGTACATCAAGAATGTCGACGCAGAAAAACGCACCAGCTTCTTCGTGGCCCAACGCAACGAGACCGGATACTGGTGGCAAGGTGAAAATGCGCGTCTGGGTTCACTGGCTGCCATGGCATTTATGGCCACCAGCTTTGTGTCTGACGAAGAGCAAAAAGCCAAGCTTCGTGAATACGGTCAACATGCCCTGAACTGGATTGTGGGACTCAACCCTTACGATATGTGCATGTTGGACGGCCATGGCCGCAACAACCCTGACTATCTGCCTGATCTTGGCTTTATCAATGCCAAAGGCGGCGTGTGCAACGGCATTACGGCTGGCTTTGAGAACGAGCATGACATCGCTTTCAAACCGGAAGGCCAGAAAGATGACATGCTGCAGAACTGGCGTTGGGGTGAGCAATGGATCCCACATGCGGCTTGGTATCTGTTAGCGATTGCCATGCAAAAGAAGGATGTTGCCCATGGGTAATTTCTTCTGTGGCGTAGACGGTGGTGGCACTTCCTGCCGCGCACGTATTGTTGATGAACAAGGTCAGTTTTTGGGTGAAGCCAAAACCGGCAGTGCCAACATCCTTTTGGGTGTGGAACTAGCGATGGAGAACATCCAAAGCGCTATTGCTCAAGCGGCTGAACAGGCTGGTATCACCGACCTTTCCACGCTTTCTGTCGGTCTCGCATTAGCAGCGGCTGAGCAACGCTCTGCCTGGCAGGCGTTTATGGCTCTACCACACCCGTACAAACACATGACCCTGAACACTGACGGTTATGGTGCATGTATGGGCGCATTCAGCGGTGATAACGGGGCCATCGTTATCGCTGGCACAGGCTCTGTCGGTATCTATTTAGAAAACGGTCAACAGCATGTTGTCGGTGGCCGTGAATTCCCAATCTCCGATCAAGGCGGCGGCGCTGTTATGGGATTGCGCCTGATCCAACAAACACTGCTGGCGCACGATGGTCTTCGCACCAGTTCAGCTTTGTCAGATCACATCCTTGCGCATTTCAACCACGATCTCGATGCCATTGTTGAATGGTCCAAAACCGCGAAGCCTCGCGATTACGGCCAATTCAGTCCGACAATTTTCGAACTGGCAATGGAGCGAGATGAACTTGCCATGGAATTACTGCAAGGCTCTGCTGATGATGTGGAGCGCCTTATCCTCGGTTTGAACCGTAAAGGCGCAACGCAAATCGCGCTGATGGGCAGCATTGGTGAACGCATTGTTCGCTGGCTGTCTCCAGCGGCCCAGTCTTTGCTGGTAAAACCACAGGCGGATGCCATGGCCGGCGCTATTTTGATGGCGCGCGGTAACCACAATCTTTATCCGTTTTCGAGGTGAGCCATGAATTTTCGCCTAGACCTCAATGTTATTGAAGCGACGCCAAGTGAAAGCCGCTTTGCGTTAGTACTTCATAACCTTTCTGAAACTAACATCCAGAACTGGCAGCTGACATTCAGCGCCAGTCGCTATGTGCTGCCAACGTCAGTGTCTCACGGCACCTTAAAACAGATTGGCAGTCTGTGTATTTTTGAAACGGGCGAACCTTTAAACGCAAACGATCATCTGTACCTCGAGTTCAGCCATCCTACCAAGCCTTTCTCCATGCATGATGAAGGTGTTGGTGATGCATGCCTGTTGATCACAACAGAAGATGGCGTTAAGGCCGTGCCAGTTGAAACAACACCAATCAATCTGGGTACCCAAACACCAGAGCGCGTATCACTAACACTCCCGGAACCGAAAGCGATCAACCTGATCCCTCAGCCTAAAGCGCTGGTGGTAAAGCAAGGCCAGTTTGCGCTCACTGACGACATCGCGATTCAATCTGACAGTGACATCAGCAAACCAGCTGCGCGTTGGCTGGCAGACGAGATGTCTCAACATCTTCGCCGTGATGTCACCATCAAGCAAGAAGCTCAAATCCGTCTGGTTCAGGATAAAAACCTGAAGCCAGAGCACTACCGGGTAAGCGTAACCCTTCAGGGAGTAACGATTTCAGCATCGAACGAGGCAGGCTTTGCCCATGGTGTAGCGACAGTACTTCAACTGCTGCCAACACAAGCATCGCATCGTCACTATTTCGATTACGCCCTGCCATGCGTTGAAGTTGAAGATCATCCCCGCTTTGGTTACCGCGGCATGATGCTGGACTGTGCACGTCACTTCCACCCTCTCAGCCGTGTTAAAAACCTTATCAACCAACTGGCTCGCTTTAAGTTCAACCATTTCCATTGGCACTTAACCGATGACGAAGGCTGGCGCATCCAGATTGATGCGTATCCAGAGCTGACGGAAATCGGCGCCTGGCGTGGGCCATTTGAAAGCATTGAGCCTCAGTACACTTCGCTGTCAAAGATCCACGGTGGTTTTTACACCAAAGACGAGATCCGTGAAGTCATTACGTATGCCGCAGAACGAGGCATCACTGTTGTACCGGAAATTGATATCCCAGGTCACTGCCGTGCCGCTATCAAATCCCTGCCACAACTGCTGGTTGAAGATGCCGACACCTCAGCGTATCGCAGCATCCAGAACTACAACGACAATGTGCTGAACCCAGGTCTCAAAGGCACTTACACCTTCTTAGAAACCGTTCTAAAAGAAGTGTGTGAGCTTTTCCCTGCGCCTTACGTTCACATCGGTGCTGACGAAGTGCCAGAAGGCGTGTGGATAGACAGCCCTGCATGTCAGGCCTTGATGAAAACCCACGGCTACAAAGACTTCAAAGATCTTCAGGGTCATGTTCTGCGTCACTGTGAAGATTTCCTCAGCACCAAAGGCAAACAAATGTTTGGCTGGGAAGAAGCAGTGTTTGGCAACAAAGTCAGCAAAGACACAGTGATATTCTCTTGGCTGAATGAACAATCAGGTCTCGACTGCATCGGCAACGGTTACAACGTAGTCCTTCAGCCAGGCCACGAAACTTACTTGGATATGGCACAAGACTACTCGGCTTGTGAGCCGGGCACAGACTGGGCCTGTAAGGTACCGCTTGAAAAAGCCTACCACTATGAGCCTTTCGCTAACTCAACCGTCACCACAGAAGAGTTTGGGAAAGTGAAAGGTATTCAATGCGCACTTTGGTGCGAGATGACCAATACCCAAAGCCGCTTCGAGTACATGATCTTCCCTCGCCTTCTGGCGATCGCAGAAGTGTGTTGGAGCGCCAAGGAACAGCGGGACTGGGCAGATTTCCAAGCCCGTCTCAGCGGACAACTGCAGTACCTGGATCGTCTGGGTATTAACTATCGTCGGTAATTACTTCAATTTTTTGAGATTTGTAGAAGGATACACGCCATGAAATACGGCTTCTTTGATAACGACAACCGGGAATATGTCATTACCCGCCCTGACGTACCGGCGCCATGGACCAACTATTTAGGTACAGAAAAGTTCTGTACCGTAATTTCACACAACGCAGGTGGCTACTCGTTCTACAACAGCCCTGAATACAACCGCGTAACCAAATTCCGTCCAAACGGTACCTTCGACCGTCCGGGCCACTACGTATACCTGCGTGATGACGAGACTGGCGACTACTGGTCAATCTCTTGGCAGCCAGTGGCTAAAAGCCTGGAAGAAGCGTCATACGAAGTGCGTCACGGCCTGTCTTACTCTAAGTTCAAGTGTGAGTACAACGGCATCACCGCACAGAAAACCCTGTTCGTACCAAAAGGCGAAGACGCACAAATTTGGGATGTAAAGATTAAGAACGACGGTGACAAGCCACGTACAATCAGCGCATTCTCTTTCGTTGAGTTCTCATTCAGCCACATCCAGTCTGATAACCAGAACCATCAGATGAGCCTGTACTCTGCAGGTACTTCATACAACGAAGGCGTGATTGAGTACGACCTGTACTACAACACCAACGACCATGAAGGCTTCTACTACATGGCGTCAAGCTTCGACCCAGACAGCTTCGACGGTCAACGCGATAGCTTCCTGGGTATGTACCGCGACGAAGCAAACCCAATTGCACTGGAAAATGGCCGTTGCTCTAACCACGTTCAAACCTGTTACAACCACTGTGGTTCTCTGCACAAACAATTCGTTATTCAGCCAGGTGAAGAGGTTCGCTTCGTATTCCTGCTGGGTATCGGTAAAGGTGAAGGCCAACGTCTGCGCGCGAAATACCAGGACATGGCTAACGTTGATGCAGCATTTGCTGACATCAAAGGCCACTGGGATGAGCGTTGTAACAAGTTCCAGGTAACCTCACCAAACGAAGGTCTGGACACCATGATCAACGCATGGACTCTCTACCAGGCGGAAACCTGTGTGGTTTGGTCTCGCTTTGCGTCATTCATCGAAGTAGGCGGCCGTACTGGTCTGGGCTATCGCGATACTGCTCAGGATGCGATCTCTGTTCCTCATTCAAACCCGGCAATGACCCGCAAGCGTCTGGTTGACCTGCTACGCGGTCAGGTGAAAGCGGGTTACGGTCTGCACCTGTTCGATCCAGACTGGTTCGATCCAGAGAAAGCCGACGTTAAACCATCTAAGTCACCAACCGTTGTTCCAACCCCAAGTGACGAAGACAAGATCCACGGCATCGAAGACACCTGTTCTGATGATCACCTGTGGATTGTCCCGACCATTATTAACTACGTTCAGGAAACAGGCGAAGAAAGCTTCCTTGACGAAGTGATTCCATATGCAGATGGCGGCGACGCGACCGTTTACGAGCACATGAAAGCTGCACTGGAATTCTCAGCAGAATACGTGGGCCAAACCGGTATTTGTAAAGGTCTGCGTGCAGACTGGAACGACTGTCTGAACCTGGGTGGCGGTGAGTCCGCGATGGTTTCTTTCCTGCACTTCTGGGCGCTTCAAGAGTTTGTAGCTCTGGCGAAGTACAAAGGTAAAGACGCAGATGTCGCTAAATACACCGAGATGGCAGCAAACGTGCGTGAAGCCTGTGAACTGCACCTGTGGGATAACGAAGGTGGCTGGTACATCCGTGGCCTGACCAAAGACGGCGACAAGATCGGTACTGCACAACAAGCAGAGGGTCGTGTTCACCTAGAGTCAAACACTCTGGCTGTTCTTTCTGGTCTGGCGTCTCAAGAGCGCGGTGAGAAGGCAATGGATGCAGTAGATGAGAACCTGTTCTCTGAGTACGGTCTGCACCTGAACTCACCATCGTTCGCAACACCAAACGATGACATCGGCTTCGTAACCCGCGTTTACCAAGGCGTAAAAGAAAATGGCGCGATCTTCTCGCATCCAAACCCATGGGCTTGGGTTGCAGAAACCAAACTGGGCCGCGGCGACCGTGCAATGAAGTTCTACGACGCACTGAACCCATTCAACCAAAACGACATGATCGAGAAGCGTGTTGCTGAACCTTACTCTTACGTTCAGTTCATCATGGGTCGTGACCACGAAAACCATGGCCGCGCAAACCACCCATGGCTGACAGGTACGTCTGGTTGGGCTTACTTCGCGGTAACTAACTTCATTCTGGGTGTACAAACTGGTTTCGACGGTCTGATCGTAGACCCATGTATCCCAACAAGCTGGCCTGGTTTCGAAGTTCGTCGTGAATGGCGCGATGCGACTTACAACATTAAGGTTGAAAACCCGAACAGCGTTAGCAAAGGCGTGAAATCAATCACTCTGAACGGTGAGACTGTTGAAGGTGCAATTCCTGCACAAGCGGCAGGCTCTGTGAACGAAGTGGTTGTTGTTCTGGGCTAATCACAAAAACGGGGCTGAATCAGCCCCGTTGTTTGTCTGTTTCTAAAGGAGTTCAACCATGATCCAATTTGGTACCGGTGGCTGGCGTGCGCTGATTGGCGAAGAGTTTACCCGCGATAACGTGCGACTCGTTGCCCAGAGCCTTGCCAACATCATGATCAATGAAAACGCGATCGAGCCGGGCTTTGTTATTGGTTATGACCGCCGTTTCCTGTCTGACAAAGCTGCAGAATGGTTTGCGAGCGTGCTAGCTGCAAATGGCATCACCGTTAGCTTTATCGACAAATACGTTCCAACCCCTATCGTCATGTTCAAAGCGAAGGAGATGGAAACCCACTATTCGGCGTGTATCACCGCTTCGCACAACCCTGCGGATTACAACGGCGTCAAAGTCTTTATCAAAGGCGGCCGTGACGCAGACGAAATCATCACTGCGAAGATTGAAGAGCAAATCAGCCAACTTCAACTGAACGATGTGAAAACCATCGACTTCGAAGATGCGGTTGAAGCGGGTTCGGTCAAGATCATCAACCCGATGAACGAATTCGTGGATTCGATCATCGATTTCATCGACATTGAAGCGATCAAGAAAGCCAACCTGCGTGTGCTGATCGACCCTATGTTCGGTGTGGCGAAAAACGCCCTGCAAACCGTGCTGATCTCTGGCCGCTGTGATGTTGACGTTATCAACGACGGTGCAAACCCAGGCTTCGGCGGATTGATGCCATCACCAAGTGCTGCAACGCTATACCGCCTGAAGCATCTGGTCGCTCATGAAGGTTACGACATCGGTATTGGTACCGATGGTGATGCAGACCGTCTTGGCATCATCGACGAGAAAGGCAACTTCATTCACCCGAACGAAGTCCTGTTGCTGCTGTACTACTACATGCTGAAGTACAAAGGCTGGAAAGGCTCTGTGGTACGTAACATCGCGACCACTCACCTGCTGGACAAAGTGGCTGCAGACCATGACGAGAAGAGTTTTGAAGTGCCAGTTGGCTTCAAACACATCAGTTCACAGATGGAAGCAGATGACTCTTTGATTGGCGGCGAAAGCTCTGGTGGCCTGACAATCCGCGGTCACATCAAAGGTAAAGATGGCGTATTCGCTTCAAGCTTGTTGGTGGAAATGATCAGCGTAACGGGCAAGAAGCTATCTGAATTGCTTGATGAAATCTACAGCAAGTATGGCTACGCCTACACAGCTGAAGGTGATTGCACGTTCAAAGCTTCTCAGCGCGAAGAGCTCTACAACAAGATTTATGTAGAAAAAGCGCTGCCAGAATTTGCTTATGAGATTGAAAAAGTCAGCTATGCCGATGGCCTGAAGGTTTACTTCAAGAACGGCGGTTGGGCATTGGCGCGCTTCTCAGGCACCGAGCCACTACTGCGTATTTTCGTGGAGTGGGAAGACAAAGACACCGCGGAAGCTCTGGTTAAACAAATCAAAGAGTTCCTGTACGTTTGATGTCAAAAATGAACAGGTTAATCCACTAAATTGGCAACAATGCTGTTCATTCCTGCAAACCGAAAGGTTTTTGCAACAAGGGTAGCTTAGCTACCCTTTCTTTTATCTGCTGAGGGTGCATTCACGGAAAGATAGGTCACCGACAACCAGCATAGCGTCGTCTCCTTTTGTATATAGCCCCACGGAGCCATCTTCCAGTTCATACTGCGCGCCGGAAGCAGATCGAATTCGGGGGAGTTCATACTCAGCATCATTGACATGAATCAACGCGTAGTCTGACATCACCATAGCACCGAACACCTGGCCATCCTCACACGCATATTGGTGAGGCAATGGGGAAGCACAAGCGGCCAGCAGAGAGGCCGACATCGTAACGCCAAGTAATCTCTTCATCATTATTCTCCGTCACTGCGTTCTCATATACCCAAACAACCTGAAGATGCAGGATTCAGCGAGTTTGACTGGCGTTGTGGTCGCGGCGTTCCTTTGTAGGTGTAGCCATCTCCATCA
>NZ_LASY01000168.1:0-9558 GCF_000973155.1 Grimontia sp. AD028
TCTGCCTTGCATAAAATCCCCACAAACTGCTGCAAAAATCATCACCAAAGGTCAGCAGCCCCTAGGCTATAGTTAAACGTATAATTAGAAACGACACTTTTGATTCCAATCTGGGACAACATGAGACCCCAGAAAAAGGTGCGCAACATGATGATGAGTCGCAAGGTACTGGTTGTCGATGACAGTCCGACATTTCAAAGTTACGTTTCCTCTCTGTTAGAAGATGCGGGATTCGAGCCCGTCGTCTTTGGCAGCCTCGCGGAAACGAAAGCTTATCTGGAAACCAAGCCTAGTTTTGTCAGCGCGGTTCTCGATTTCTGCTTGCCTGATGCCCCTAAAGGCGAAGTGATTGACCTTGTGCTTGAAGCTGGGCATCGGGTCATAGTGTTAACAGGAAATGGGGACAAAGAGCTCAGAGAGGAGCTTCTTGGTAAAGGGATTGTCGATTACATATTGAAAGACAGCGCGGTCTCTCTCGCCTTTTTGGTTCCTTTGCTAAACCGTTTAGTCCAGAACATCGACAAGACAGCTCTGGTTGTTGATGATTCTCCTGCCATCACCCAGTTTCTGAAAGACCTTCTTGAGCGTCAATACATCACGGTTCACACCGCCTCAAATGGTATCGAGGCTCTCGAGGTGATGGATAACGTATGGAACGTAAACCTTGTTATCACCGATAATGACATGCCGTTGATGAATGGCGTTGAACTTACCCAGCACCTAAGAATGAATAACGATCGTGATGAACTGGCGATCATAGGCCTTTCAGCGTCGGATAATCCCGACCTCATTCCGCAGTTTCTCAAAGCAGGCGCCAATGACTTTCTCAATAAGCCATTTAACCAAGAAGAGCTTTATTGCCGCATTCATTCGCAACTGAATATGCAGGATGCCAGTGAGCAACTCTACTTTTTAGCTAACCGTGACCATCTTACCGGTCTTTGGAACCGTCGATATTTCTTTAACTTTACCGACGAAAATCCCGCCCCTCATAAAAGTATCGCAATGATTGATATCGACAACTTCAAGAACATCAATGATACCTACGGACATGATGGCGGCGACCATGTACTGAAATATCTGGGGCGGACACTGAACATGGCGTTTTCCTCAGCGCTTCCGGCAAGATTCGGTGGTGAAGAGTTCGTGGTTCTCTGCACGGAAAACAGCGATGTTTTTCAAGCTGAACTGGAAGCATTTCGGCAGGAAATTGAACGCACAGTTATCGAATATAATGACCAAATCATCAAGTACACTGTGAGCATCGGGCTTGCGAGTGGAAACCAGTCTCTCGGACTCTTACTGAAAGAAGCGGATGACAAGCTTTACGAAGCGAAAGCTCAGGGGAGAAACCTGTTGAGATCATAAAAAAACCGCCTTTCGGCGGTTTTTCCAATTTAGATGATTTGGTTCTTTTTCCACTCTTCAGTCTTCGCTGCTCGAGCTTCACGCTTCTTGCGCGCATCACACGGCTCAGGGCAATCACATTCTTTCTCGATACCCACTGCGCCCAAACCACCACAGCTTCCGCTGATCGTTTTGCGCTGAATAATGAAGCCAATAGACATACCAGTAATCACCAGAATGAATACCGCGAAGGTTATCAGATACACAGACATCTTATTACCTTTAACGTGTTAGATATGGTTTGAACGCATCCGATGCGACTTCGTTAAATCCATTATCCGTCTTTACGATGAAAAATGCAGGAATATTTTCCTGGTTCGCTAATGCAAGCGCCGCATCTGGGCCCATCACCATAAAGGCCGTAGAGAGGCCATCCGCCGTCATACAAGACTTATCCAGTACAGTTACCGACACAAGACGATGGTTGATTGGCTTGGCTGTTGCTGGGTTAATAGTGTGCGAGTAACGAACACCATTTTCTTCAAAATAGTTGCGGTAGTCACCTGACGTGGCGATTGCCATATCACCCGGTGCAATGATTTCCTGCACTGTTTGCTGTTCAGACGTTGGCTTTTCGATGGCAATACGCCATGGCTGCCCTTCTGCATTTTTACCTTTTAGCTGAAGCTCACCACCGATCTCAACCAAGTAATTATCGATACCCAGTGACGCCAGATAGTTTGCCACTACATCGACACCAAAGCCCTTAGCAATCGATGACAAATCGACGTATAGGCCCGGGTTGGTTTTGATCAGGTTGTTACCCTCTACAGACAAGAACTCAATCCCTGTCATTGCACGGCGCTCTTCAATCTGCTCGTCGGTTGGAACACGGTCAGGACGTCCTTCAGGACCAAAACCCCAAAGGTTAACCAATGGGCCAACGGTGACATCCAATGCGCCATCAGATAGCAGGTTCAGACGAATCGCTTCTGCGACCACTTTTGCCGTGTCTTTCGACACAGTAAATGGTTCACTGCCTTTTTGCTGGTTAAACAGACTCAGTTCAGAATCCTTGCGGTACGTAGACATCTGATCGTTGACCAACTCCAGACGTGCATCAATTTCCGCCTGAATATCGCTGGAAGCAGGAAGCTCCATCTCAGAAACATATTTCACCGAGTAATAGGTTCCCATGGTGGAACCTGTCAGGTGTGTTTGCTGAGGCGCTTGTTCGCATCCAGTCAAAACCAGCAATGCGCTAATCATTAGACCGGCAGACAACAGGAATTTTTTCATTACATCATCCAGTTGATTATAAAAGAGATCAGAAAGAATCACTTTCGACTTTGGTGAGCTAGAAAAGCCATTCAGAAAACAATGATTCTGTCTGATTAGATGCAAAATGGCTGACCCTAAGGCCAGCCATTATCTCCTTCAGACAGCGGGGCGATTAGCCACCGAAGTCATCCAGTAGGATGTTCTCGTCTTCAACACCCAAGTCTTTCAGCATGCCGATCACAGCGGCGTTCATCATTGGAGGACCGCACATGTAGTACTCACAATCTTCTGGCGCTTCGTGATCTTTGAGATAGTTCTCGAACAGCACGTTGTGGATGAAGCCAGTGTAGCCATCCCAGTTATCTTCTGGCATAGGATCAGACAGAGCACAGTGCCAAACGAAGTTTTCGTTTTCTGCTGCCAATCCATCGAAATCTTCTACATAGAACATTTCACGCTTAGAACGCGCACCGTACCAGAAAGACATCTTACGGCTAGACTTCAGACGCTTCAGCTGGTCGAAGATGTGTGAACGCATTGGTGCCATACCTGCACCACCGCCCACAAATACCATTTCTGCATCTGTGTCTTTCGCGAAGAACTCACCAAACGGACCAGAGATCGTACACTTATCACCTTCCTTCAGTGACCAGATGTACGAAGACATGATGCCTGGTGGTACGTCTGGGTTGTTAGGTGGTGGCGTCGCAATACGCACGTTCAGCATGATGATGCCAAACTCTTCTGGGTAGTTCGCCATTGAGTATGCACGGATGGTTTCTTCGTTAACCTTGGACTCGTAACGGAACAGGTTAAACTTCTCCCAGTCTTCACGGTATTCTTCTGGAATATCGTAATCTGCGTACTTAACGTGGTGAGCAGGCGCTTCGATCTGGATGTAACCACCAGCACGGAACGGTACTGACTCGCCGTCTGGAATTTGAAGCTTCAGCTCTTTGATGAAGGTTGCTTTGTTATCGTTAGAGATAACAGAACATTCCCACTTCTTCACGCCGAAGATTTCTTCAGGGAGCTCGATGTCCATGTCAGTTTTCATTGCTACCTGACAGGCCAGACGCTCACCTTCACGTGCTTCACCCTTGCTGATGTGGTCAAGTTCAGTTGGCAGGATATCACCACCACCTGATTTCACTTTCACGCGGCACTGGCCACATGAGCCACCACCACCACAAGCTGAAGATACGAATACACCTGCACCAGCCAGCGCGCTCAGAAGCTTACCGCCTGGTTGCGTGGTGATTGCAAGGCTTGGATCGCCGTTTACAGCGATCGTGATGTCACCTGATGGTACCAGCTTGGACTTGGCGAAAAGAATCACCAGTACCAGTGCCAGTACGATTAGAGTAAACATCACTACACCAAGAATAATGTCCATTGACTATTCCTTAATTCGCGGTTTACCCGACTTACAGTTGAACACCGGAGAAAGACATAAAGCCTAACGCCATCAGACCTACAGTGATGAAGGTAATACCCAGACCACGAAGTGCAGGTGGTACGTCAGAGTACTTCATCTTTTCACGGATACCTGCCAGCGCAACAATCGCCAGCATCCAGCCCACACCAGAGCCGAAACCGTAAACCACAGACTCCATGAAGTTGTAGTCACGTTGAACCATGAAAGATACACCACCGAAGATTGCACAGTTCACTGTGATCAGTGGCAGGAAGATACCCAGTGCGTTGTATAGCGGCGGGAAGAAGCGGTCCAGAACCATTTCCAGGATCTGTACCAGTGCCGCGATAACGCCGATGAAAGTGATGAAGTTCAGGAAGCTAAGATCCACGCCTTCAACAATCGCACCGTTTTTCAGTACCAGGTTGTAAATCAGGTTGTTAACCGGAACGGCCACAGACAGTACCACGATTACCGCAACACCTAGACCGAAAGAGGTTTTTACTTTCTTGGATACTGCCAGGAAAGTACACATACCCAGGAAGAAAGACAGTGCCAGGTTTTCGATGAAAATCGAACGAACCAGCAGACTAATGTAATGTTCCATTACGTCCTTACTCCTTCGCTTCTACTTGTTCAGGTTTGAAGTAACGCACAACCCAGATCAGGAAGCCGATCAGGAAGAACGCTGATGGGGCCAGAAGCATCAGACCGTTTGGCTGGTACCAACCACCTTCTGAAGTCAGAGGCAGAATTGACACGCCGAACAGCTTGCCTGAGCCCAGCAGTTCGCGGAAGAAGCCAACAGAAATCAGTACGAAACCATAACCCAGACCGTTACCGATACCGTCGATAAATGATGGCAGCGGTGGCGACTTCATCGCGTACGCTTCTGCACGACCCATAACGATACAGTTGGTGATGATCAGGCCAACGAATACCGACAGCTGCTTAGAGATGTCGTAAACGTAAGCTTTAAGGATCTGGTCTACCACGATTACCAGCGATGCAATGATCGCCATCTGAACGATGATACGCACAGAGTTTGGAATGTGGTTACGAATAAGCGATACGAACAGGTTCGAGAATGCCGTTACGAAAACTACCGCAAGGGTCATTACGAACGCTGTTTCCAGCTTGGTGGTTACTGCCAGTGCAGAACACACACCCAGTACCTGAAGGGCAATTGGGTTGTTATCCAGTACTGGAGACCAAAGATTCTTTTTCAGTTCTTTAGAATCAGCCATTGATCAGCTCTCCCTGTTGAACTTTCTTCAGGAATGGGCCAAAGCCGTTGTCACCAAACCAGAAGTCAAAGGTGTGCTGTACACCGTTTGAAGTCAGAGTCGCACCTGACAGACCGTCTACACCGTAAACATCTCCAGGTTGAGCACCGCCTTTAACAACTTTCAGCGCAGGCATGCCTTTGTCATCAAACAGCAGTTTGCCTTCGAACTGTGCACGCCAGCGAGGGTTTTCAACTTCGCCACCCAGACCCGGAGTTTCACCGTGCTGGTAGTAAGCGATGTCAGAAACGGTCTTGCCGTCTGTGTCCAGTGCAACGAAAGCATACATCATGCCCCACAGACCACTGCCATGTACTGGCAGGATCAGACGCTCAGTTTGACCCGCGTCGTCTTTCACCAAGTAAACCTTGGCGATGTCAGACAGGCGGCCAATCTTGGCGATATCTTTGTCTGCAGTCAGTTTTACTGACTGAGATGGGTCAGACGCTGCAATGCGTTGGTCAAAAGCCTTCGCTTCTTCAACAGTACCTACGAGGTCACCTGTTTTCAGGTCAACCAGACGTGGTTCGATGAACTTGTCAAAGGTTCCAGTGATGTTGCCGTTCGCATCGATACCAGCAACAGAAAGGATGTTGCGCTGTACGTCCAGCACGGCATTTTTCTCTTGCAGAGGACGCAGAGAAACGGCCGCGAACGATACCACGACTGAACACACGAGGCTCAGCGCGATAACTACGGTCAGCGTTTTTTTAATGCTATCGTTATTGCTTGACACGAGCCAGTCTCCGTTTGATGTTGCCCTGGATTACCAGGTTGTCGAACAGCGGCGCAAACAGGTTCGCGAACAGGATAGCCAGCATCATACCCTCTGGGTACGCTGGGTTAACCACACGAATCATCACTGCCATCGCACCGATCAGGATGCCGTACCACCATTTCGCTTTGTTGGTAAACGACGCGGAAACTGGGTCAGTTGCCATGAACATCATACCGAACGCGAAACCACCCAGAACCAGGTGCCAATGCCATGGCATGCTGAACATTGGGTTGGTGTCAGAGCCGATGATGTTGAACAGGGTCGCTGTAGCTACAAGACCAATCATGGTACCCAGAATGATGCGCCAAGATGCGATTCGCATCGCGACGATCATTGCACCACCAATGAAGATTGCCAGCGTTGACACTTCACCGATTGAGCCAGGGATGTTACCAATGAATGCATCCATCCAAGAGGTTGCTTGGCCTGTGATGTTGTTAACCAGCGCACCTTGACCACCTTGAGCCCACTGGCTCAGCGCAGTCGCACCTGAATAACCGTCAGCCGCAGTCCAAACCAGGTCACCTGAAATCTGTGCAGGGTATGCAAAGAACAGGAACGCACGGCCAGCAAGTGCAGGGTTCAGGAAGTTACGACCGGTACCACCGAAAATTTCTTTTGCTACAACAACACCAAAGGTAATACCCAGTGCTGCTTGCCACAGAGGAAGTGTTGGCGGAACAATCAATGCAAACAGGATAGAAGTAACGAAGAAACCTTCGTTGACTTCGTGCTTGCGCACCATACAGAACAGGACTTCCCAGAAGCCGCCCACGATAAATACCGTTGCGTAGATAGGCAGGAAGTAAGTGGCACCCAGTACCATTTTACTGCCCCAGCCAGCATCTGGTGTCAGCGTACCGCCCAACATTTCTGTCAGCCAGTAGTGCCAGTTACCGCCAACAACTGCTGCCAGTTGCTCTGCACCGTACATAGAGTTCAGTGCCATGATGGCTTGGTTACCAGCGTTGTACATGCCAAAGAACATGGCAGGGAATACAGCCAGCCACACCATGATCATGATGCGCTTCAAATCGATGCTGTCACGAACGTGCGCACCGCGTTTGGTCACTAGGCCTGGGGTGTAAAGAACAGTCGCTACTGCTTCGTACAGCGCAAACCACTTCTCGTGTTTACCACCCGGCTCGAAGTGATGCTCGATATCTTCAAGAAAATTCTTCAGGCTCATCGCTTACCCTTCCTTCTCAATTTGATCCAGGCACTCGCGGAGCATAGGGCCAAAATCGTACTTGCCAGGGCAAACAAAAGTACACAGAGCAAGATCTTCAGGATCCAGTTCCAGTGCGCCCAGCTGAGACATGCTGTCCAGGTCACCTGCACAGATATCACGCAGCAGCAGAGTCGGCTCGATGTCCAGAGGCATCACACGCTCGTAGTTACCGATTGGCACCATAGAGCGCTCACTACCGTTTGTGGTAGTGGTCATGTTGAACAGCTGGCCTTTAAAGAACTGGCTTAAATATGCGCGGGTAACGGAGAACTTGTTCTTACCTGGAGTAATCCAGCCAAACAGTTCTTTTTCACGACCTTCACGAAGCGCGCTCACCTGAAGGTGATAGCGACCGAGGTAACCGTGAACACCACCAGCGTTCGTACCACTTAGTACGGAGCCAGAAATGAGACGGATTTCACCAGGCATCAACTCATTGTCAGTGATGTCTGAAATAGAAGCACCGATTTGCGTGCGGATGAGACGAGGATTGTTAACAACCGGACCTGCCAGAGAAACGACGCGATCTGTGTAAACTTCACCAGTGAGGAAAAGCTTACCGAAAGCGATAACGTCTTGATAGTTCAGGTGCCAAACCTGCACGTCCATACCAACAGGACGCAAGAAGTGAATGTGGGTACCAACCAGACCTGCTGGGTGAGGACCATTAAACACTTGCTCTTCCACATTGGCTTGGTTGCTACGCGGCAGGCTGGATTCGCCTTTACACACAAACACCTTACCGTCGGTCAGGCGTGAAAGCACGTCCAGACCTGCTACAAACGCTTCTTGCTGTTCATTAATGATCAGCTCTGCGTTTGCAGCCAGAGGGTTTGAGTCCATCGCTGTAACAAAAACAGCTGCAGGACTTGCGTCAACCGCTGGTGTTTTGCTAAATGGGCGGGTACGGAGCGCCGTCCACACACCTGACTCAACAAGTTGGTCTACGACCACTTGACGATCCAGGCCTGCGATGTCGGAGGCTTCGTATTTGTTGAAAGTGACTTGCTCGTTGCCTTCTACTTCGATGACAACAGACTGAAGAACACGTTTTGCACCGCGGTTAACTTCAACCACAGTACCCGCTGCAGGAGCAGTAAATTTAACGCCTTGGTTCTTCTTGTCTTCAAAAAGAACCTGACCTTTTTTCACTACATCCCCAACACGAACATGCATCGTTGGACGCATGCCAACGTACTCTTCGCCAAGCAAGGCGACTTTTTTGATGGCAGGGCCATCATTTATCACCTGAGCTGGAGTCCCGGCAATTGGGATGTCCAGACCCTTTTTTATTGTAATCATACGCACTTGCACTACATTAACGGGAAAAAATTCTGTTATTGCGCAGTTTAATACACGACTTTCCACTGTCTAGCTGAGCGACTCATTCGCTCACCTTCGCAACTTCCTCATCACCAACCCGCAACAATTCAAGGCATGGGGTCAGTTTTCAAGCGGTGGATTCTATCATTAACCAAAGTCGTGATTCCACGGCAATCACCGTGATACACCCTGAATTTTCAGCAACTGAGCAAACTATGCTCAATTGTAAGCGATAAGTATGAGGCGGTGCACAGTTTAGGGTGCAAATGTGATGTGGATTAATTGTTACAAAATCAACATCTGACACTTGGACCTGTTGCTATCTTGAACAGCTGGATACACCCAATTTATTTAACATTTGCTCATACTTTGGGACAGTCACTGTCCCGTTGCTTGGCATCTGATATTCAGAAGCGATTTTCCTTTCTGCGCTAAAAGGGCTGTTTGAAACAGCCCTTACTTATTGGTCTATTCGGCGTCTAAAACCGAACCACCGTGACATGGCGGGGAGACGGGTGCTTGACCATTTAATTCGCGCCACTCTTCTTCAGTATAAGTATGAATTGCAAGTGCATGGATATCATTTTGCAATTCTTCACTCAGGGTCTGGTTTACCGCACGGTGCCTAGCGATAAGGCGTTGCCCTTCAAACTGTTCACTGACCACAGTCACTTTAAAGTGACTTTCTGAGCCTTCAGGGACGTTATGCATGTAACTTTCGTTTTTTACATCCAAATGCACCGGTGAAAATGCGGTGTTGAGCTTACGCTCAATTTTTTGCTGAACTTTCATTCTTCCCTCTGACTTTAGACGCAAATTTTAAAATAGGTCGTGTCTACGAACTTTTTGTCTTCAATAATTAGAAGTTGACGGGTATGTATACCCAAACGACCTG
>NZ_LASY01000169.1:0-2056 GCF_000973155.1 Grimontia sp. AD028
TGATGACCTCTGAATTCAAGTATCTTCAGGTCGTTTGGGTATATTTGATTTACCCAGTCAGAATGTGCGCTAGAATCAGCCACCTGAACAAGAAAAAGAAATGCCTTCAGCTTTAAAGGAAAACGAACGTTCATGGACTCTATTTCTCAGGCAGCCCTTGGTGCTGCAGTCGCCGGTTTAGTCGCCGGTAAGCGTTGCTCTCCAAAAGTGCTTCTTGCTGGTGCCGCGCTCGGCACAGTACCCGATCTGGACGTGGTACTGGATTATGGCGACCCGATTTCCAATATGATTAAACACCGTGGGTTTAGTCATTCCCTATTTGTTCTGTTCCCGTTTGCTGCCGTATTGGCGGTTTTCTGGAAGCGGTTTTTCGCCAAAGAATGGCCGCTATGGCAACTCTGGGCGCTGTTTACTGCAGTGTTGGTGACGCATCCGATTCTGGATTCTTTCACGACTTATGGCACTCAACTATTCTGGCCATTAGATACGCCACCTGTGGCTATCTCCAGCATCTTTATCATTGACCCGCTGTACACCATCCCATTGCTCATTCCTGTGTTGGCCGCATTTATCTGGCGTAGCCGTGCTGCCAAACTCTGTGGCGTGGGGCTGGCGATTTCTACGCTGTATCTCGCCTGGTCGCTTGTAGCGATTGGCGTGGTGAAAGACCGGGTGGAAGAAAACGTCGCAGGTACGCACCTTGAAGGACAGCCGGTGTTTATTGGACCCACACCTTTCAACACCGTGCTTTGGCGCGTGGTGGTGTTGGATGGCGATAAATACTGGGAAGGCCTGACATCTTTGTTGGATGAAGATCCAACCATTGATTGGATGCCAATGATACGGGGTGATTGGGCATTCCCGAGCAAGCCGGAACTACTCACAGACTTTGAAAACTTCACCCGTGGCTTTGTGCGCTATGAGCAAGATGGTGATGCGCTAACGGCGACGGATTTACGACTTGGCATGGCCATGTACCATCCTTTCAGCTTTGTGGTGGCAGAGCAGGGTGAGAATCAGGTTTGGCAATTGGTGCCGCCAGTGCAATTGGACCCAGGCCCAGTGTTGCCGAGACAAATCCCAGCGCTTTGGATGAGATTGTTGGGCTGGCAGAGTATTGATGCCATGCTTTGCAATGAACATGATTGCTTCCGTGACGAATTGTCATCCAACTGATAGTGATACCAATCGTAGTAAGTATCTGATCATCTACCTACTGTGATTGGTATGAAAAGCCCAGCAATGCTGGGTTTTCTTTTATCTGGTGGCACGGAAAGGGCTAATTACCAATCAATGCCTTTGCGTACCTTGATGCCAGAGTCAAAAGCATGCTTCACATTGCGAACTTCAGAGACAGTATCTGCCATCTCAGTCAGTGTGCGGTGGGCAGCGCGGCCAGTGATGATCACTGACTGGTCGCTTGGACGGTTTTCCAGTGCTTCTACCACTTCATCCAGTTCGACGTAGCCATAGGTGACCATGTAGGTCATCTCGTCCAGCAAAACGACGTCGTAACTTGGGTCTGCCAACATGCGCTTACATTCCTGCCAGACTTCCTGTGCGGCTTGGGTGTCAGCTGCTTTGTCTTGTGTGTCCCAGGTAAAGCCGGTCGCCATGACGTGGAATTCAACTCCGCATTTTTCCAGCAGATTACGCTCGCCACATTCCCAAGTGCCCTTGATGAATTGGGCTACACCGCACTTCTGGCAGTGACCGGTCGCGCGGGTGATCATGCCGAACCCTGAAGTCGATTTCCCTTTGCCATTTCCGGTAATCACCAACAGCAAACCTTTCTCAATCTGTGCAGCGGCAACGCGCTCGTCGACTTGTTCTTTGACTTTTTGTTGTCGGGCTTTGTAGCGCTCATCGCTCATTAGATTTTCTTCCTTTCAAAATAATTTGGCTGAAGCAGTATGGGTGGCCAGTAAGGTTGGATCACAACATACCAAAACCCACTTGTATTGGAAGAGTGTAAATCTGAGTAAATCGCTCTGGTATTGGCGTTCGTACAAAAATTGGTCAACTACAATCAGTCAGAGTATACCCAAACAACCTG
>NZ_LASY01000017.1:0-14708 GCF_000973155.1 Grimontia sp. AD028
GCCCGAAGGGTTCTGCCCTATACGTTTTATGCTTTGTTGAGGTGTATTTGCTTAGAATGACTAGGCGGCACACACCTCGCCGCGCCTAAAACGTTTAGGGCTAGAACAAAATTTAACCACCAAAGGTCAACAGCCCCTAGGCCACAGCTAGCTGATAAGGATATTTCGCGCAACCCAGCTTTGACGATATCGCTGCAGCTGCCTGAAGCAATGCTTCTTTGTAACGGTCGCAGAAGTCCTGTGAGTAGCGGACAGTTGGCATATCAACAGATAACGAGGCGACCGCTTTGTTGAATCTGTCGTGGACAGGCACCGCCAAAGCGATCACGCCGACTTCGTGTTCTTCTCTGTCGAACGCATACCCCTTCTTACGGACTGCTTCGAGTTTTATCATCAAGGTAGCGAAGTCTGTATCATCATCTCCACCCGTTTCTTGCCAGATCCTTTTTGTTTCAGATTCGCTCTTCTCAGCCAAAAATACGTTACCCAACGCAGCATCAACCAACGAATGCCGGCTTCCTACGCGAACCTGAACACCAAGGCTGTGTGAAGCATCGAGTTTATGGACATACACAAAGCTGTCACCATCCTCTATTCCGAGACTCACTGCTTCTCCTGATACAGTCGCTACATTACTCATCTCAGCGTTTGCGATCTCTACTAAGTCGACGTATTCAAGCGCAGCTGCTCCTAACTCGAACAGCTTTAACGTCAGCGAGTAGTGCTCTGAATCGCCCTCCTGCGACACGATCCCTAACGTCTTCATGGTTTGAAGAAAACGATATACCGTACTTTTTGACATCATGAGTCTTTGCGCCAGCTCACTCACGCCAATGTCTTTCTGCGAACTCAATGCCTGCAAAATCGCAAAAGTTTTCAGCACTGATGAAACTGACTCGGGCTGATTGTTTAACGCCATAACGCGGATACCTTTACATTCTCATTATTAGGAACAACGCTTCGCCTCTTGAGGAGCTTGTACCCAATAGGGTTGTCAATCAAACATCTCAAGCGAATGGATATTCACTATAGGCTTTCAATCATAAATAAAGTGAAACAGCGTTCCATTAGAATATTCTTTAATTTCGTCAGAGTTCACTGTTTTCGACTCAGCGGTTATTTATTAACAACTTACTTTTATAAACCGTTTATTGAAGCGTCAGGTTTAAGGCGATTAATCCCTCAAAAAATCGAGTACTAAGATAAAGAGAGCAAGGTTCTTTGCGCATGAATTGCCAACCTGAATGCAAACATGAAAATCCATCATCAGAAATAATAAAAAGGCACTTTCCAAAGAATGAATATAGGGGGGAGTGTCAGATAAATTAACAAGCTCAGCACTTTGGTTATGCTGCCGTGTCCGCTATCACAAGCCATTCAGAAACCACGAGCCCGGCACCGAGAGACAATTTAGGCTGGTTTATAGAAAACGTAATGAAATTCTGTTCGGATTTTTCATGCCAACAATCATCACAAAGACAATTAAATTGGCCGGCACTAATTTTTGCGACTGAAATCCCAATCATAAAGTTCGGAAAGTTTGCAACAAAACAGTATGTTCAGATTAGCGACAATCCTGACTCAGATATGACAAATCACCCTTCTCGCTTCGTTTTTTTCGGGATAAACTACACTCCTATTTTCAACGCCTTAACCACCCAGCACGGAGCTCCACATGCTAACTCGCAGCGGATTGCTGATTCTTTTCTCTGCTGTTCTCTCTGGCTGCAGCATTACATCTCAGGAACAGCACCAGCAAACCCTGAATGCAATCAGTAACATAGAGACCAACATTCAGAGTGACTACTCGTCGCTAAACCAAAGTGTTCAAACACAGCAAGAACAAATCGCAACCCTTGAACAACAGGTTGCTGATATGTCTGACACACTCAAAATCATGCGTCAGAATCAAGCCCGCGAAGCTGCGAACCGAGCTGAACCGCAAGTGGTCTACGTCGAGAAAGAAGTGCCTGTGCCACAGAAATCCGATAAAGCTGTGCTTGGTGAACAAGAGTGGGTTTGGATTGATGCAGCTGGCTCCAATTACAAGGCCCGTGTAGACACTGGCGCAACGACGTCTTCCCTGAATGCAACTGACATTCAGGAGTTTGAACGCGACGGTAAAACTTGGGTCCGCTTCAGTCTTGCGCATACCCAAAATGGCGAGGGTGAGTCCGAGCCGATGGCAACGATTGAAGCACCAGTGACCCGCTGGGTGAAGATCCGTCAAGCTTCCACTGAAGGTCTGGAGCGTCGTCCGGTTGTAGAACTGCGTGTCAGACTGGGTGAGCTGCATGAAAAAACGCAGTTTACGCTGGCTGATCGTTCGCATATGGAATTCCCAGTACTCCTGGGTCGTGAATTTTTCAAAGACATAGCCGTCGTTGACGTTTCTAAGTCTTACATCCATCCAAAGTTTGTTGCCGAAAAGAAATAACGCACTGAACTTCAATCTACAGTGCCAATAACGAGGAAAGAATGACTTCACGCGTTCCTTTTTATTTACTCATTAGCCTGCTGATCATTGTCGGCATGAGCATGAGTATCTACCGCCATAACGTCTACGGTGTGCCGTGGACAGCGGGACAAAAACACCAAGTGTGGGAAGTGGAAGCCCGCGTTGAATTCGAAGCCAAAGGCGAGCCAGTTAAAGTATCACTGGCAACGCCGGATACACAGGAAGGCTTTACCCTCATTAATGAAAACACCAGCTCACCGGGCTACGGGTTTGCATTGATCAATACCCAAGATGGCCGCAGAGCGGAGTGGAGCAAGCGCGAAGCGAGCGGGCAACAAATCCTTTATTTCAAAAACCAAATGCTGGTTGATGAAAATGCCAACTACCCTACTGAACCTCCTCTCGGTGAAGTCACCCCTGCCGTGCTTGATGGCCCAATAAAAACGGCGGCAGATGCCCTTCTAGAGCAAGCAAGACAACGCTCCGCAGACAATGTGACACTCGCGCGTGAGCTCATCAAACAGTTCAACGACAAAGAAAGCCAAAACGCAGCACTCCTTACCAAAGAGATGAGTAAGGCGGACGCTATTGTGGCTATTTTGTCGTTGGAAGGCATCCACGCCCGTGTTGTTGGTGCTTTGCAGCTGGAAGACGGACGTCGTCGCCAAAGCGTTATTCCAATGGTCGAAATTTGGAATAACGAAGAGTGGCAATTGTTTAACCTAGATACCGGAACAGAAGATTCTTTCGACAATCTATTGATCTGGAATCAAAAAGGCACGCCTTTACTTGAAGTCATGGGTGGCACTAACAGCCAGGTCAGCTTCTCCATCATCGCGCAGGATATCAGCCCTCAACAGGCAACCGACGAGAAAATACAGGCCGAAAGCCTGTTGAATTTCTCTATTCACAGTCTGCCTATTGAAGAACAGGCGATGTTCAAAACCATCATGCTGATCCCAATCGGTGCACTGATTGTGGTATTGCTACGCGTACTGGTGGGTCTGAAAACCTCAGGTACCTTCATGCCTGTGCTTATCGCTGTTGCTTTTGTTCAAACCCAGTTAGTACCGGGTCTCGTGGGCTTCTTGCTGATTGTTGGTACGGGTCTGGTTATCCGAAGTTACCTCTCAAGGCTCAACCTCCTGCTCGTGGCGAGGATATCCGCGGTGATCATCACGGTGATCATGATTATCTCTGTCTTTACAGTTGTCGCGTTCAAGATTGGGTTGGTTGAAGGCCTAACAATCACCTTCTTCCCAATGATTATCCTTTCCTGGACCATCGAACGAATGTCGATTCTTTGGGAAGAGGAAGGCGCGAAACAGGTGCTTATCCAAGGTGGTGGCTCGCTGTTGACTGCCGTGTTGGTTTACCTTGCTATGACCAATGATTTTGTACGTCATATCACCTTTAACTTCGTTGGCATTCAGCTGGTTATCCTTGCGCTCATCCTAATGCTGGGTAACTACACTGGCTACCGCCTGAGCGAATTGAAGCGATTCAAACCACTGGTGAAGGACTAAGGCATGCTGGATTTCCTAAAGAAATACACATCGCCTTTTAAGCTGCACAAAGCTGGCATCATGGGAATGAACCGCCGGAATATCAGCTATATCGGCCGATATAACAAGCGCAGTTTGTTCCCGCTGGTAGATAACAAACTGAAAACCAAGCAAATTGCCCAACGTGCTGGTGCAACGGTTCCAGAACTGATTGGCGTCATCAACGAACAGCACCAAGTTGCCTCCGTCCACGAGATGGTTAAAGACTGGCCGGGCTTTGTGATAAAGCCAGCCCAAGGCTCAGGCGGTAAAGGTATTCTGGTGGTAACCTCAAACAAAGATGGCGTTTATAAAAAGCCATCTGGCTCCGAGGTCAGTAAAGAAGAAGTCGAACGCCACATCACCAACACCCTAGCGGGATTATTCTCGCTGGGTGGTAAGAACGATGTCGCTGTCGTAGAAAACCTGATCCAGTTCGATGATGTGTTTGATGGTTTCAGCTACGAAGGCGTGCCGGATATCCGCGTTATCGTATTTAAAGGTTACCCTGTCATGGCGATGATGCGTCTTTCTACTGCCGCTTCCGATGGTAAAGCCAACCTTCACCAAGGCGCGGTGGGTGTCGGTATTGATATCGCAACGGGTAAAGCATTGCGTGCCGTGCAATTCAACCGTCCCATTGAGCATCACCCTGATACAGGCCGCCTGCTAAGTGAGCTTCAGGTGCCTCATTGGGAGCTATTATTGACTCTCGCTGCAAGCGCGTGGGAAATGACAGGCCTTGGCTATCTCGGCACCGATATGGTGCTCGACAAAGAAAAAGGCCCAATGGTGCTGGAGCTCAATGCCCGTCCTGGTCTGGCGATTCAAATCGCTAACGGCTGCGGATTACTGCCAAGACTTCGTCATATCGAAGCCATGGGAGAAACAGCGCATCTCACAACTCCGGAAGAACGTGTGGCTTACGCCGCGAAAAATTTTTCAGGCACCTACACGCCTGGACATTAAATTCAAACAAGATACTTCAATCGGGCTTCGGCCCGATTTTTATTTCAGGCAGCGACCCCCCTTTCCCATTCCCATCTAGTTTCAGTAAGCTAGGGTTATTGACCCCAAAGGAACACTGAGAATGGACGCATCAACCCACCAATTTGATTTTGATAAAGAAGTCGACCGCACAAAAAGCCATAGCGACAAATGGGACAAATACAAAGGTCAGGATATCCTGCCAATGTGGGTGGCAGACAGTGATTTCCAATCCCCACCAGCGGTAATCGAAGCACTCCAAGAACGCGTATCACACGGCGTGTTTGGTTATACCCATGCGTCAGATACCTTGACTGAGATCTTCGTCGCCCGCATGAAATCCCGCTACAACTGGGACATTCAACCTGAGTGGGTAGTCTATCTTCCGGGCTTGGTATGCGGACTCAACATCGCCGCCCGAGCTTTAACGGATGAAGGCCAAACCATCATCAGCCCTAGCCCAATCTATCCACCTTTCATTTCTTCAGCCAAGTTTGCTGAACGCCCTTTAGTGAAAGCCACAGTGAAGCTGACAGATGGCCGCTGGATGCCGGATTTGGAAGAAGCAGGGGACCAACTCGCTGGGAAAGGCGGTTTACTGCAAATGTGTAACCCGCTGAACCCGGGTGGGACGGTTTATACCCGCGAAGAGTTGGAAGCGACGCTAGCGTTTGCGGAAAAACATGATTTGTTTGTGTGTTCAGATGAAATCCATTGCGACTTGATTCTCGACGGTGACAAGCAACATATTCCATTCGCAAGCATCAATGAAAGTGCCGAGCAGCGCAGCGTGACGCTCATGGCACCGAGCAAAACCTTCAACATCGCTGGCCTTGGAGCGTCTATCGCTATCATTCCCAATGCGAAACTTCGCCAGCGCTTTAGCAAGATAAAGCGAGGTATCGTGCCAGGCGTTAATGTGCTGGCTTTCACCGCTGCCGAAGCAGCTTATCAACATGGCGAAGCTTGGCTGCAAGAGCAACTTTGCTACCTCGCAGGCCACCGCGATTACCTGATGCAGGAAATAAACGCCCTGCCCGGCATGAAGCTGGAACACATAGAAGCCACTTACCTTGCCTGGATTGATTGCAGTGAATTACCCGTCGACAATCCGCATCGTTTCTTTGAGGAAGCTGGCGTGGGTCTTTCACCTGGACTGGATTTTGGTAACCGCAAGTTCGTCAGACTGAACTTCGGGTGTACCCGTAAAACGCTGGAAGAAGCAGTGCGTAGAATGAAAGCTGCCGTCAGCTCGCTGGCTTAACGACTTTTGACCAAAGAAAAACAGCGCCAAACGGCGCTGTTTTTGTCTGTTTCGGTTAACGCTTCACCCGATAACCACGGTGACAGGCTTTACAGGAGCGGTCGGCACTTTTGATTGCCGCTTCCAGCGCATCATCGTCTTGCGCTACGGCTGCATCGGCCATTGATACAAAACTTGTTTGCAGGCCATCAAGACCAGATTCAAACTTATCCCACTTAGTCCAAACTGCTGGCTTACTGCGGCTGTCAAAGCTACTGCCTTCCGGGAACATCCCTTTCAGCGCGCCGACTGTATCGGCATTTTTGATTGCCAGATTACGGATGGTTTCCCAATCCGAGTCGCTGCCATCTTCGGCTTTCTTCAAGCTTTTGAATGTATCTGCGATAGAGAGGAAGTTTTGCTGGCGATTATCAATCACTTCAGAAAAATCCTGCGCCATCGCTGCACCAGACACCATCAGCAGAGCACTGACCAACCCGATTGCTTTACTTCTTGTTGCAATTCTTATCACGACTTTATCCCTGTAATGCTGTTGAATCGACGAATAACATCATAAAACCTAACAATTTTATGGATATTTCTGTTAAAACTCGACAGAAAAATTGTAACGTTTCGCGTTAAACTCCAAGCCTACATTTTCTGGGAAAATCAGGAACAAATCATGAAGATATGGGACGCACCGACCCGCGTTTATCATTGGCTACAAGCCGTATTGTTTACGGCGATGTGTGTGACCGGATTTCTTCAAGAAGGTCCACACCTGACCATTGGCCTCGCGCTCGCTGCATTGCTGGTTTGGCGAATCCTATGGGGTTTAGTCGGTAGCAAGACCAGCCGATTCCTGCATTTTGTGAAATCACCGCGTTCAGCCGTGAACTACCTCCTCGGCAAAGAGGAGCATGATGGCGTCGGCCATAACCCTGCCGGCGGACTCATGGTTATTATCATGCTGTCATTGTTGGTGTTTCAGTGTTTTATCGGGATGGCCCAAGCTGGGTATTTTGATGATTACATCAGCGACGAAAGCTGGCTGTATGACATCGACCTTCTGGCTGCTCTCCACCTTTATGGCGCATATTTGTTGATAGGATTAGTCGGCGCACATTTAACCGCCATTGCCATTTACAGCGCAAAAGGAAAATCATTGGTGAAAGCGATGATTACGGGAAGGCAATCCCAGTTGCAACCCACTTCCCTGTTCTTCCGGTCGAACAAACGGGCGGGGGCAATACTGCTCGGGATAGGTGGATTCCTAACGTACTTCGTTTCTGGATAACCTAAAAAGAACAGCGCTCACCAGGCGCTGTTCGTTTATCTTGACTATTCACCATCTAACACCACGCATATTTCATGCTTCCTATCTGCTATCGCTCTCTCATTTTCAGCCTCGTAAGACACTGATCTATAGCGATATGTGACTGCCTTCTCAGTCGAATCAAGATGCAACATTTCTCCAGTAAAGGGCTTATTTGTCCAATATATTAAGCAAAATGCCGGGCGCATAATCAGACCAACTCAAAACACAAATCTAATAACTCGAACTTAAAGGTCTGAATCATGAAAACGAATATTGCTGAACTAAAACGGCACCTTCTCACCGGCACCAGCCACATGCTTCCATTCGTTGTTGCAGGTGGTGTTCTGCTGGCTCTGTCGGTAATGCTGAACGGTAAAGGTGCAGTGCCAGAAGGTGTATTCCTGGAAGGTCTGTGGGACATGGGTATCGCAGGTTTCACCCTGTTTGTACCAGTGCTGGGTGGCTACATTGCTTACTCTATCGCTGACCGCCCTGCACTGGCACCGGGTATGATTGGTGCTTACCTGGCTAATCAGGTTCAAGCTGGCTTCCTTGGCGCTATCGTGGTGGGTTTCATCGCGGGTTACGTCGTTCTGCAACTGAAGCGCATCCCTCTTTCCAACAAGCTTAAAGCGCTGTCTACCTACTTCATTATCCCTATCGGCGGTACCTTCATCGTATCTGCACTGGTGGTATGGGTGATCGGTCAACCAATCGCAGCATTCATGGCATTCATGAACGAAGGCCTGCAATCCATGGCTGGCGCTTCTAAAGCGATTCTGGGTGCGGTGCTGGGCGGTATGACAGCATTCGATATGGGCGGTCCAATCAACAAAGTTGCCACCCTGTTCGCACAAACTCAGGTAGGTACACAACCATGGCTGATGGGTGGTGTTGGTGTAGCAATCTGTGTTCCACCACTGGGTATGGCACTGGCAACTTTCCTTGCGCCTAAGAAGTACTCTGCGGAAGAACAAGAAGCGGGTAAAGCGGCGGCAATCATGGGCTGTATCGGTATCACTGAAGGTGCCATCCCATTCGCAGCAAACGACCCAGCGCGTGTTATTCCAGCCATCGTGGCAGGCGGTATGGTCGGTAACATCGTGGCCTTTATGGCGGGTGTTCTGAACCACGCACCTTGGGGTGGCCTGATTGTCCTCCCGGTCGTCGAAGGTCGAATGATGTATGTCGTCGCGGTGATCGCCGGTGCAGCAACCACAGCACTGATTGTGAACGCACTGAAGAAGCCTGTCGCTGACCGCGAAGAAGAAAAACAAGCACAAACCGAAGAACTGGAACTGTCCTTCGATTAACGAACAAAGCAATAAGAAATACATAGGTAAATGAATATGAAATTGATTGGTGTAACTTCTTGCCCTTCTGGCGTAGCGCACACTTACATGGCGGCCGAAGCACTGGAAACAGCGGCAAAAGCAAAAGGTTGGGACGCGAAGATTGAAACCCAAGGCGCGATTGGTATCGAAAACGAACTGACCGCTGCTGAGATCGAAGCGGCTGATGTGGTTGTCCTGACAAAAGACATCGCTATCAAGAAAGAAGAGCGCTTCGCAGGTAAGAAAATTGTTCGAGTCACTGTGACTCAAGCGGCAAAACAAGCCCCTGAAATTATCGCCAAGCTGGAAAGCATGCTGGCGCAAGCGTAAGTAAAAACAAACCGCGGCAAGGTTCCCCTGCCGCGGTTCTTCCGTTCAGGCTTGTAAAGCAAACCCTTTTAAATCCCCTTTTCCATGCTTTACGCTTCGTTTTAGAAGGCTCCATTCATGCAACACAATATCGCCGCTTCCCTTAGCAACTTTCATGGCACCCTTGCCAAGGTATGTTGCAGTGAAAACACTCCGCCAGAGGGCGCGTACCAGGTCAACTTCAACCGCCTGGAAGTGATTCTGGAAGGAGAATACGACCTGATTGTGGATTCAAGAAACGGCGAAAAGACGCTGGCATTACAACAAGGAGAGATGGTCTACATCCCTTCCAATGCCTGGAGCAAACCCACTTGGGATAACAGCTGCAAGATGATGTCGATTTTGTTCGGCAAGCATCAGGTTGGCTTTAGCTTCGTGCATTTTGATGAAAACGAAGGCTACGTCGATGTGCAGAAGCACGCCATGCCTCTCCCCACATCTATGGCCGTCGAACATGTGCTGGATGCACTCAACAGCATGACCGATGAAAGCCGTTCAGTCGTGATGGCCGACCACCTCACCAATGCACTGCTGGTTTACTGCAATGAACTGCTGCAAGGCCCACAGCAGGAGAAAGTCAGCCGCGGTGAGAAGCTTTACCGAAGCATGTGTATTTACGTGCAGGAAAACTTCCACAAAGACATCACCCGCGTTTCCGTCGCCAGCCGTTTTGGCGTTTCTTCTGCGCATGTCTCCCGCCTGTTTAATCAGGAAGGCTCAGTGAAATACGCCGATTACGTCACCTACGTCCGACTCGACCGCGCCAAATTTATGCTCAAGAAGTACAACTTTAAAGTGGACGAAATCGCCCACCGCTGCGGGTTTAAAGACACTAATTACTTTTGCCGGGTGTTTAAGCAGAAGACAGGGAAAACGCCGAGTGAGTATCGATTGGGGGCCGTGTAGCGTTCCGACAACACTTTAGAGAAAGCGAATACAACCACGAACCACGCCACTCTCGAAAGCCTTCGATAACAATTGAAGGCGTAGTAAGCGACATTTGATCAATCCAAGTCAGAGCATTCGTTATTTAAAAGGTTTTTGCCCCAAAGTGAGCCAGCATCATTTTTGATGAGGTGTTTAAAAGGCTCCTATTCACCCAGTTTTTTGTAATCCGAAACGTGCTTTTCCACTGTTGATACTGAAAATATTGACGCTGAAGACATAGTTGACCTTACTTCCCTTCATTACGATTTGGTATACGCTGGTGAGATAGAGGTAGAAACCGAGTTACTCAAACTCCTAATGGAGATTGACCAGTTAGTAAAAAATGGAAACATCGAAAAGTCACGTGAACTATTGTTCAAACGGATGGTTCGTTCGGTGTATTTAATAAATGAAACTGCTAACAAGCTAAGCGTAGAAAATGGGAAAAATGAAGCATTAAATGCCCTTTACCATTTTAAATACTACTTACCGCAGGAAGGCTTTCTTGAACTGTATCCGGAAAGTAATGATTGGTCGCTTAAGAAAATGCATAACACACTGAAAAGCATTGACTATCCAGAAGTGGAGCCACCAAAATATGGTAAATCAGATGATTGGCGTCGAGCTTGGTTTATAAAGACTGATTCTTTGCTAAAGAAAACAGAATCAGCTTCCTTAACAAGGCAATAAACGTGGACGCTTTGTCAACGCGGCAGCTTTTCAAAGTGTTGTGAATACAAGGGATTAAAGCAGTTTTGGGTGGTTTGGTAAGCGCCCGTTATTGCAACGTTAAGAGTTCTGAAGGATTGTAGATATGGAAGATTGGTATTTTATTTTTCTGGTCTTGTCAGTTTTAAATATTGTCGTTTCCATCTTTATAGCAAGAAGGGATGATCTTGATCGGTTTCAAAAATCAGCTCAGATCATAATTGTTTGGTTTATACCTTTTATCGCAGCAATAGGACTTTGGCTATTTCACCGAAGTAATGACGACGATTCTTCTGGAGGTGGTCCGATTGGTGGTGGGTCAAGTGATAGTATTGGGGTCCAAGTAAGTGGTAATTGAGAAGTGTGGAGATAAATGGACAAATTACGAGCCATTAAACTATTTGTACGTCTAGCTGATTTGGGTAGTTTTACTCGAGTGGCTGAACAGACGAATGCCTCAAAATCCATGATCAGCAAAGAGATCAGTAAGCTAGAGGACTCGCTGGGAGCACGCTTGTTGCACCGCTCTACTCGCAATGTGCAGTTAACGCATGTTGGCGAGGGCTACTTGCAGAGGGCAAGGGAAATACTTGGCAAGTTAGAAGATGCCGATAACTTTGTACAAGATCTGCAGCAGCATCCAAAAGGGAAGCTGAAAATCAATGCCCCCATGGCGTTGGGAATCACAGACCTCTCTCATTTATTTTCGGATTTCATGGAAGCTTATCCTGATATCGAACTTGATATCCATTTAGGCGATGAAAGCGTCGATCTGGTCGAGCAAGGGTTCGATTTAGGCTTTAGAGCATCCAGTCGTCCCATTGATTCAAATTACGTTGGGCGGCCACTAACACGTTTTAAATATCGAGTATGTGCTTCAGCGGACTATATTGAGCGTCATCCGGATATACATTTGCCACAAGATTTAAAGGGGCATAATTGTTTTGTTTACAGTTATTTCCAAGGTAAAAATGTATGGCCCATTGAGGACGGCGTATCCGTTCAAGGGACATTAAGAGTGAATAGCACTATTTTTATGATGGAAGCTATTAAGCGAGGTCAGGGTATCGGATTTATACCTGATTTCGTATGTCGCGACGCTTTTGAAAAAGGAGAGGTGGTAGAGATATTAGAAAACTCAAACAAACCCAATCTGACCTTATATGCGCTTTATCCCGCTCGTCATTTTGTGCCCCCTAAATTGATCCAATGTATTGATTATTTGGAGCGTTGGTTTGCCAATAAGGATAACCCATAAGTGGCCACAATGCCCCCGCCTGTGTAGCGGTAGGCAGGGGCAGACATAAAATCAGTCAGTGGGTTTACGCGGTCATTGCTTGTTTCTTAATGTTGTCACTTGATCGTAACCGATTCCCCAGTTGTCAGTGTTAACTTCGTCAATCACAACAAATGTGGTCTCTGGGTTTTTATTAAGTACATCCACCATGAGTTGAGTGGTGCCTTTAATAAGCGCTTCTTTTTGCTCTTTTGTAACGCCTTCATCGGTTACTTTGATATTAATGTATGGCATGTTAAATCCTTAATTTAGTGATGGTTTTTATGAATGTTAAATGACTTCTATTTAGTAGAAGTGCCCAATATCTGATTCATCTTTTCTTCAAAGATATCGACTGAGTTTGAACCCGTGATGAGAATCTGATCATTAATGATAAAAGCGGGTACGCTGGATAAGCCCATTTTTGATACGCGTTTCTGCTTAGTCATCAACGTCTGCTCAGCTTCTTTCGACTCCATAAATGTTTTGGCACTTATGGTGTCTAATCCAAGGTCCTCTACAATATTAAGTAGGTTTTCCACTTGACCAATGTCTATACCTTGTTCGAAATAGGCTTTCATGAGTCGTTCTTTCATGGCTTGTTGCTGATCAATTGATTCACACCAGTGCATCAATTGATGGGCATTGTGGCTGTTGTAATAATGAGTACGTTTCGAAAAGTCCATTTTCACACCCGCTTCATTTGCGATGCCTAACAAATGTGCCCTGTATTCTGTTAGCTTTTCTTCACTCCAGTGGTAACGACGAGCCAAGTGATCATTGATCATCTCGCCTTCAGGCGGCATCTCTGGGTTCAGCTCAAAAGGTAAAAAGTACCAATCCGCTTCGATGTTTAAGTTGTGCAGTGCTTGTTTGAAATTGGCGTAACCAATGGGGCACCAAGAACAGACAAGATCATGGATCATTTCTATCTTTACTTGTTTCATACCGCTACCTCTTTAATGTCGGTATACATTTTGTTCACAATTAGCCATCGACCCTTTTCTTTCAGTAAGCCCAAGTAGTCGATATAGAAATGCTCAAATAAAGGACATTCCACTTTAACCATGGCCTGGTCTTTTATGATTTCGATGGACAACAGTTTAAAGTTGTCGCTATATCCTTCTTCACTAGGAATAGGGCGGCTAGCAACGGCCTCCAACCACTCGGCCAAACTGCGACGTAAATTCGGTGCTTTTAAGTAAGCATCTGGATGAAATATGCGCTCCAGTTTTGCTACATCACCATGATGCAAACCCAAAAAGTAGTCCTTAATCACAGTGACAATGGCTTCAAACTCTTTTTGTCCAAAGTCTATTTGTTCGTTCGTTGACTGTGTGTATGTCATGAGTACGTTTACTACCCCCTATTACCGTTAAGCGTTCTACTGCAATTAAGCCGCAGACTGTCGCTGTTCGTTGGTCAGCGCTTGTTGGAACGAAGGCAGTGCTAAAACAGCTTCCACCATTTTTTGTGTCTTAGGCCCCATCTGGATATCAACAGGGAAGCTGCCACCCCAGCGGGAGTACACAGTTAACATAATGTCAGCGGCTGAAGGGTGTGCTCCTCCAAGAAAATCTTGATCTTCTAATTGTTGTTCGACCACGTTCCAAAGATGATTGATTGCACCTGCTGCTGCTTCATATGCAGCCCGTTTTGCAGCGTCCTCGTGAATGTTATTGGCAATAAAAAATAGACGACCATAAGCAGGGTGCATGGTGGCATTGGCAAATAATATGTTTTCCACCGCTCGTTCTTTTTCTAAGCCCTCTGTTGGCATCATCTTGTTTGGATGTTTCTCCAGAAGGTGCAATAAGATGGCTGCGCCTTCCCTACGGGCAATCCCGTTCTCCACCAAAACCGGAACGTCTCCAACTGGGTTGATGCTTTCGTAATCTTTTACGGATTGTTTGTTGATGATTTCAACGGTCTGACCCAGTTCAAGCAACACTGTTTGGGTGGCCAATGAGCAGGCGTCAGGTAGGTAATAAAGTGTGTACATGTTGATTCCTCATAAAAGGTCGTTACGGATATTGGGTTCTGGTTGCTGAATGACTTCGTGCATCAAGCAACTGAGGACATCTTAGGGTTTCTGTTTGTTTACATATATATCTACAATGAAAACCAGTTGTTTCCATATTGGAAACGAAAGATTTAGACCATGCCTGAGGCGAACGTGCTGGGGACCGATGTGGATCGCTGTGTTTTGGGTAGTGGTAGTGAAGTGGGTAATGGAGCGGGAAACGCTGCATTGAGCCCGAAGAGCAACGTAAAGCCGATATTGCTTAGATAGTGCTCACTGATCGCTTAAAGCGCTTGGAGATCGATGAAGATCACTGGTTGGAAATTACTCAAAAAACTAACAGGGACACTCACTCTAAGAAAGCAATTAAAGAGCCGAGTCCCCACAGCGTGGTAAACACGATATTCAGTCGCCAGTGTTCGAAAATCTAACCTTAGTTCTCAGTCTGGATGACGCTCGTTACGATTTATCCAGATTTCAAGCAACAAAAACATCAGGCTCAGGCCTGATTGACAGAAAAT
>NZ_LASY01000170.1:0-5217 GCF_000973155.1 Grimontia sp. AD028
AGGGGTACGGCTTTGTTCAGTGCCACGGTGAACTTGAATGGCTTGTGAACACGCTGGCCTGACGGCTGACCGCTTTGTGGGTCAGTGGGTACGGTCACGATGTGGTCAAAGGCCTGGACCAGCATCTCGTCTTCGTGGCCTTCCACGTAGATGTTACCGACAGAGTCAGCGGTGAAGGCACCGGCAGTGATGTTGCCCTGAGTTTTGCCTTCGATGGCGATATAACAAGGAGTTGGCATCTTAATTTCCCTATAAAAATTCGGAGGAGGTTGTTTACTACGTGGGGAATAACGCAAGGGGTGTGCCAGCGATGGAGTTCAATGAAAACAGTGAGTTAGATGAATCATGAAAAGGGGAGAGCAAGGTATTGCTTGTGGGTTGGGCGAAAAGTTGCTCAGCGAGCAAGATTTGGCCGGATTGGTCAGATTGGTTTGAAGTGAAATAGGAAGTTTCTGGGACTAGGTATTTGAATTGGTAAAGGTTGATACCGCCCAATATATTCAGAGATCAGGCGGTTAGCTTGGGAAGGTAAACTAAGAAAAGTCAGAGTAAGACAACAGGTTTAACCGATATTTACTGTGCCGCCGCCAATAACTACGCCACCACAGCTTACTGGGTCTCCCGTTCTTGCCACGGGTTTTCCATCAGCAAAAACCGTCGCTGAACCTGCCGCAATACTGCGACCATGTGGAGGGTGCTTAGGTTTGTCATGAGGCGCCAGTGGGTCGCCCAAACGGCAAACTGGGATACCATCAATTTTAACTGTGCCAGAGCCAGCGGTTGTTGGCGTTGGTGGGAAACCATCGTGGTCTGTTCCCGTATCCCCCAGTCGAACTGCATTTCCCATGATTTATTCCTTAATGAATTCTTTAGTTTTTAACTAAAGGGACAATACCCAGCAGCTTGCTAAAGAAGAAGATCTTACTTTTAGCGAGCGCAATTTCTGTTTCCGAAACACAGAACACCTGACGTATTTTGTATTTCGGCGTGAGTGTGAGAATGGCCTTTTGGTTCTGGTCATCAACGAATTTCAGTGCGGATTCACCGGATGCCGTCACTTCGGCGACGTCAGCACCGGCGGATGAGGCAGCCTTTTCTATTAAGGCGAGGTCTTTGGAAGGCGTTACCAGACACTTCGCTTCATTTAGCTCGGAACTTCCCATCAAAAGATATTCTGCAAAATCGGCTCTCTCGGTCTTATCCATTTCCTTCGCGAGATAGATGTCTCCGTCATTTTCGATGGCGAGCTTACCGCTAAACTCATCAACCACATATTGTTGAGACGTCCATGAGTTTGCAGATGTGGAGTAGCTTCCTGCCAAAGTTGTAGTGGCAAATAGAGTGCTAGGTAAATAAGCAACTATAACTAAGAGAAATGCGAATAGGGATTTAATAAAGCTGTGCATCATTTAACGTGAAACCACTTTGCCAAAATATTTGCGTTCGTTTTCTAACCTTAGCTCTAAGGTTGGCCAGACTTGCATTGACATAGATACTTCAGGTTGTTCACCAAAAAAATGGTTGTATACAATTTTCCCTAAGTTCTCATATCCTGAATAGACCCCGATACTGGAGTGAAACTTCCGGTTTCGTTTTACGATATTGCTTTGACTGAGTACTGATTCGATTGACGTGTCACTGTCGACAATGGCGCCATAGAAATCAATCGCATAATCGGCATGCATGGTATAGTAAGTGTGGTTGGCTCTTTCTGTCCCAATGTAACGGGCACCGCCTGGATCGGCTTTTGATTCTGGGTTCATTCTGATCCTGATAATACTTACGAAGCGATTATACGGATCTTTCAAAGTCCCAGGCTTTCCATCGATAAATTCAGATTTCACATCGGAGTTATTGAATTGAACTTCAATATCTATTCCTAGCTTGGGGTAAACAAACCTATCGCTTCCACTTGAGTTATATGCCTTTTGATAGTCAGGATTTTCGCCAATATAAACGTAATCCTCGCCCAACACTTCAATCCACTGGTTTAGAGGATCTTTAAAGCTGAGTAACTTTCCATCAAAGCTGATGGTTTCGCCTGTAATAACAAGCCGAATGGGCTTCGTTGATGCAGGCTCGTCTGCAAAACATCCGCTAACAAACAGCAAGAAAGTAAATAGGAAAAAAAGCTTATTTATCATACCTTTAGATTCCTTAGTTGGAAACTAGCTTTTCCAAAGCTACATACCAATCAATAACTTCAGTGCTAGACTCTGCAATCATCTTCAATTTTTCTAATTCATGCTCTAAGTGACCGTCGTACTCCGCAGCCATTCTAAGTTTAAATGGATTTTTACGAGCCCAAATATGAATTTCCTCATACAATCTTTGGATATGTTCAGGGCTATCGTTGTTTATTTTCTCAGGATGTATAAAGAAACTGTCTGCCTTGGTTAGCAAGGATTCTGATGAAATCTCCCCTCTCCAAACATCCCGCATCGCTTCCCCCATCGTTTCTACCATCCGCTGAGCCGTTTCCGCAGCAATAGTGTGTAATGGGTGATCATCCGGGTCTTTAGCTAACTGTGTATGTGTCGGATCCGTGGGTGAAGTATCATCCTGTGCGTATTTGATTGCCTCCATCATTTGGCGGGCAATGAGTGCTTTAAGTTGATTTGAAAACAGGAACAATAAATTTAAGAACTCTTTGACCATCCAACGATAGAGGTATGATACTTCGTCAGCTTTTTGGGCGGCCTCTAGTGCTTGTTCTGCCGAGAGGCTCTTTGACGTTGAAGAGTAATCGAGACCAAGAGCGTCAAAAAGAAGCGCAACAGCGTTCGGCTTATAATCGTTGAGTAACACTAACATAATACTGACTTGAGTTTGATAGTGCTGTTTTTCTGCGGATGTTGAATGATCACTGCCTTTTTCCAAAACTGAAAGTAGGCTCACAACAGTGTCACTGGCGCCAAATATTCCTGTGGTTAAGGGTTCTACCTCTTGGCTGTCAGTTTTGCTAACTTGTACGGGCTGAACCCAAGTATTTACAGGTTTTAACAGAAGTACTTTTCCTTCCTGATGAAGCCTGTTGATAGCAAGTTCAACAAAGTTAGAGTGGGCATAAATATCTTCCATCACGTGTAATGCTTGCCCAAAGTGGATCAACCCTTTGGCATTTCTACCTGCATCGGCGGCGAGAGAAAGCTGCTCTTTCGCGAAGGTGATGGAATCTTTGAAGAAATTCTTGTACCACTTGTTGGCGTCAATCTCTCCTTCAGAATCTTTATAGTTACCTCTGAATGCGCCTGTATATTGAGGGTTGGCCGGTGCCGTTATACCTTTGGGATTGTCCAAATGCTCTTCGGGGCGATATACACCCAGCTTCTCGGGGTTGAGCCGGAACGGAGAGTTATCGCTTTCAGCGAAACGGTCAGGAAACTCCTTTCTCGCCAGAATCTCGACAACTTGTGTTAAGGATTCACGGGAAATCGCTTTGCTACCGACACGACGCCCGCCGGAAGTGATCCCCGTATTATCTGTCATTTCTATATCTGCCACTTTTTTGAGTAGAGCAGAGCATTGCTTCAATGCTTCCTGTATTTGAGTGAGATATTGATCAATAGCAGGGAGTGACTGATGAACGTGGCTAAAAAAGCGATCGATATCCGCATCTGTGACAATTCGTTGAACAGAGGACAGCTGACGCTCAGCGTTTTGGCTTGAAAGGGAAACAATTTGGCCACCACCAAGAACAAAAGCATCCAGCTCATCGAGTAAACCGAGTTGCGTCCGCTTAGCACCAATCGCAGAGTCAATGTTGTCTATGCTTTGTTTAACCTGATTTGCGCTGCTAGTCGGCAACGAACGTTGATTGAGTATGGTGTTAAGCTCGGTCTGCGACGCTGTTAAAGCATGTATTTGTGCATTCAGTGCGCTTCTATAACCGGATAGCTCAGAAGACATTCTGAACATCTGCTCAGAAGTCGCATTTTTGAAGCGGGCAAGATTGAGTTTTGCTTTTTCTAACTGAGCGACAGCTTGCGTTCTAATTAGCTCTGTTTCGCTTTGCACTTTATTCAGATAGGCGGGTAAGTCTTTCTTAATGGTATCAAGGCCATTGATTTGCTCGTCTGCTGCACCAATAAGCAAATCAAGATTGAATTCCAGAAGCTTGATATCGACTACCTGAGAATAATCGCGTAGCCAATTACCGTAATAGATAGTATCGATTTCATCATCACCAAAAATACCAACAAGAGCCAGTTCTATCGACCTGTGCCCGTATTTTCCATGTTTGGCTTGTTCCGCTGTGCCTCCTGCGGAAAAATACTCCCTATCTCCGTCTTGGCTTTTCTTATCGTTTTCTATGTGGCTGCGCTGATTCTGGAGCTCTTTGTGCACATTGGCATAGGTGATAGAAAGAAGCTCGTCTCCCCATATTCCTTTGTAGTTAGCGACAACGGTTTCTGTTTTCTTTCGCATATTTATATTGGATAGCAGTACAGCAAAAGCAGCACCTTCATCCAAACTGGCATCTCCACCAACCGTGCTGTAAACATTGCGCAGAAGGTAATCAATATGGTGACCAAACTCGTGCACTAAGACGGTAAGCAGGCGAGCTTTATGGTCTTTACCCGTTTCTTCTTTCGCGTTTCTGATGAAATTTTTGCCAATAATGATTGTCTGGGTTTTGTTGTTGTAATACGCCACACTGCCAACGACGACTTCAATCGGTGGGTTGGTGATGCTTCCCGATTGAACGGCTTTGTAAAAATCCAGATAGGCCTGTGGAGGAATATCATGACCAAACACACCACTCAGCCACATAGAGAATCTGTGTTCATCGAACACTTTTGGTAGCCCATTGAGCTGAGTGAGAGCAAATTTGGATTCTAAGGCGTGCTCTTCTTTTTCGTTGAGCTGAGTTGTTAGTTGAAGTGGGTCAACATCATTAAGCAGAAGAGGCATTGCTGGCATCACGCCCCCAAACCCGCTACCACTTCCCGCGCTGCCGCCTGAGTTAAGGTTCACGACAGGACCTGAAATATGAACCCCTGCAGGGTCCAGTTTTACAAAACCGGCAGCGGTTTTGACGGTAATTTCTGTGCCTGCTTCGATGATGACTTTGTCGCCCGCTTTATGGTGAATTTCGGTGCCTGCTTCGAGCAGTTGTTTCTTTCCTTGCTTGATGTGCAGTGAGGTATCGACGGTCAGGTTGATATCACCTTTCACATGCTCTTTGGATTGCCCGTCGACCGTCAGGTGGTCATC
>NZ_LASY01000171.1:0-1445 GCF_000973155.1 Grimontia sp. AD028
TCGCCAAATTTCGCCTGATGATAGCTGTCGTTGAAGTTCAATCTGACCGTGGTGGCTTCATCAGCAGGGTTATTGAAGTTGACAGTCCAACCTGGGGTTGTACTGCCTTCCACGCCATCACGCAGCTTGGTCACAGAGGTGACGATAGTCGGCGCTTCATCATCAGTGATCACTGCATTGGCAGACTGAACCCAGCCTTGCTGACCGATGACGGCACCCTGGATCTTGATGGTCTCATTCCCTTCATAGATGTTGTCATTGAGGGTCTGAGCATAGATTTTCACGCCACTATGACCGGCAGGAACGGTGATGTTCGCCTTATAGCCGTTAGAAGCATTCAGGACGACTTCCTGCAGGAAAGCGCCAGAAGTGCTGTACACATGCACCTTGCCGTTGTAGTCCGCGCCGAAGTCAGCTTCATGGAGACCATCGTTGAAGTTCAGCTGCACCGTGCTGTTGGTGGTGGAGGTGTTGGTCATGTTGAGGTTCCAGCCCACCCAGCCAGCTTCTGCCGCATTTTGCAAATGGGTAATGCTGGCGACTTTCGGAATGTCAGCGTTATCCGTGATGACGGCCGCAGCGGATTGCACCCAACCTTGCTGACCAATGACGGCACCTTGGATCTTGATGGTCTCATTCCCTTCATAGACATTGTCATTGAGGGTGTCAGCATAGATTTTCACGCCAGTTTGACCCGCAGGGATGGTGATATTGGCTTTGTAACCGTTAGAAGCATTGAGTACGACTTCTTTCAGGAAGGTGCCGGATTGGGTGTAAACATGCACCTTGCCGTTATAGTCTGCTCCGAAGTCAGCTTGGTGGATACCGTCGTTAAAGTTCAGTTGCACCGTGCTGTTAGTGGTGGAGGTGTTGGTCATGTTGAGGTTCCAACCCACCCAACCATCTTCTGCTGCATTTTGGAAAGCAGTGATGCTGGCCACTTTCGGAATGTCTGCCGCATCGGTGATGGTGGCTGTGCTAGTGGTTGTGCCGAAGACAACACCCGGATCACGTCCGCCGCCACTTTCTGTCACTTTAATGGTAATGGTTTCATTGCCTTCATAGACAGAATCATCTTTGGTTGCCAGACGCACTTTGAAGCTGGTTGTGCCCTTAGGCACGATCAGTTGGTTACCATAGTACTTGGTGGCTCCCCAAGTCACGCCGCCATCGTAAGAAGCCTGGAAGTTGGTCGCGCCAGCTGTGTCGGTACCAATGGTGCCGGTGCCATTGGCAAACTCGATCTTCGTCCATGAGTTGTCTTTTGTGGCGGTATGAACAGAGATATCCCACACCAAAAAGTCACCTTCAGTAGTGGTCGCATTACTGATTTGCCATGCTGGACGGTCTGCTTCATCAGTGATGATGGCTTCAGCAGATTGCACAAAGCCTTGTCTGCCTGGCACAGCTGCCTGGATTTGAATAGTCTCGTTGCCCTCATAGAC
>NZ_LASY01000172.1:0-1567 GCF_000973155.1 Grimontia sp. AD028
AAAAGTTCACCGAGTTGCCATTGCCGGAGGTGACCGGCTCACTGTCAACCAGAGTGAGGTTACCGGTAGCGCTGTCAACGGCATACAGACTGACGACATCAGTGCCGCTGGAAGTGACAAAGGTATTGCCGTCAATCGTCACGATATCGATGCCTGACACCAGGTCACCGGACGGGTAGGAGTTGCCGGTTTCCGCAATTTCACCGGTTTCCGGGTTGTAGGAGAGGACATCGACGGTATCACCCTGAGGGCGTGTAGCGAAAATCAGAGTTTCACCATCATCCGTTTCGAAGGTGACGTTTTCGCGCACAATGCCTGTTTGTGAGTTGCCGAAGGTCAGGCCGCCATTGAGGCTGAGTTCACCGGAGTCAGAAATCTGCCATGCAGAGATGGAACCACTGTTCTGCGAGGTCAAGAACAGGGTAGGCTCACCATCGACTTGAGAGACATTGGACTGAGTCAGACCGTTCCCGAGCGCACCAACGGAAATACCTGCTTCCTGAATCACTGCTGTTATGTCGCCGCCAGAAGAGGAGGTCACTGTACCAGTATTATTGTCATAGACGATGCGGTCAGTCTCAGTGAGCGAACCGTCATCTTCTACGCGGGAGATGATGATAGTGCCACTGTAACCAAACGACGTCGAAATAACATAAGGTACACCGTCAATCGTGGTGGTTGTGGTATTCCAACCACTATTGTTATCGCCCTGGGTGACCTCACCAGCGGTGAGGTTGCCACTCTCTTCCACATTCAGCGTAAAGCCTGCTGCGTCCACGCTGCCTGAGGTGGTGCCTGTGACAACGCCGGCATTGTCAGTGCCGGTCACGGTGACCGTGACATCATGGGTTGAACCATCAGAGGCCGTCAGGGTAAAGGTATCTTCTACCGACTGGCCTTCAGGCAGAGGCTCTGCTTTGGCGGGATCGACGGTATAAGTCCAATCGCCATCTACCAACTGGAAGGTGCCGTATTCGCCCTGCATGGTGGTGTTGGCGATGGTGGTGTTGTCACCGGTATCAGGGTCAACAACAGTGATAGAGCCGGAGACAGAAGCATCCGCATCCGTCACCGTTGCTGTCACATCACCAGTCAGTTCAGCCAGATCATCGGTACCGGTGACCGTGATAGTGATGTCTTGCTGGGTACCGTCGGTGGCGGTCAGCGTGATGACATCCTGGGCGGTGTCGCCCTCTCCCAGTGATTCAGACTTGGCTTCATCCAGGGTGTAGGTCCAGTTGCCATCCACCAGTTCAAGCGTTCCGTAGGTGCCTTCCACCGTTGTGTTTTCAAACACCGTGGTGTCGCCACCGTCGACATCGACGACATCCAGCGAACCAGAGGTGGTGATGAGAGACTCGCCAATTTCCAGTTTCACCGTGGTGGTATTGCCATCGGCATCCACCAGGTAGTAGCTGCCGTCGGCGGTTTGGACGATAACCGGCGGGGTATTGTCATTTTCTATGGCGGCGACATTACCCTGATGTACCAGCGAGCCTTCGCTGTTAATGGTGTAAAGGTCGACACCACCATCCGGATTCGGCGCAACGAAAACAGGCTCACCGTC
>NZ_LASY01000173.1:0-13256 GCF_000973155.1 Grimontia sp. AD028
ATCGGCTTCTCATGTAGGCCAGCTACACATCGAAGCCTCTGCCTTGCATAAAATCCCCACAAACGGCTGCAAAAAATCATCACCAAAGGTCAACAGCCCCTAGCATCTAATTCTTCACTGATGATACATGCTGTGGCTTGCCAAAATTAGGATTCGTGATATTTTTCGCATCAGTTATTCAACTGGAACAGTGACCATGCCAAAGGCAAGTGAAATTAAAAAGAACGCCGTTATCGAACACAACGGTAAAGTACTGGCAGTTAAAGACATTGCTAAGCTGACGCCAAGCGGCCGCGCGGGCAACAGCCTTTTCCGTATGCGTCTTTACGATGTAGCAACCGGCGCGAAAGTTGACGAAAGCTTCAAAGCAGACGACATGATTACTCTGGCGGATTTCAGTCGCCACCCTGCTGACTTCTCTTACGTTGATGGCAACGAGTACGTGTTCATGGATTCTGAAGACTACACCCCTTACCACTTCAACAAAGATGACATCGAAGAAGAACTGCTGTTCATCACTGAAGAAACCAAAGGCATTCAGGTACTGGCCGTGAGCGGCAAACCTGTGGCTCTGGAACTGCCTTCGGCTGTTGATCTGGTGATCACCGAGACTTCTCCGTCTATCAAGGGTGCTTCAGCAAGTGCACGTACCAAGCCAGCAACGCTGACCACCGGTCTGGTTGTTCAGGTTCCTGAATACGTGGCGCCTGGCGACAAAATCCGCGTTAACACAGCTGAACACAAGTTCATGAACCGCGTAGAATCTAAATAATCTCTGCGACGCTTCCTAATAAAAAGCCCCGGCCTTGAGCCGGGGCTTTTTATTAGGCTTTCCTTCCCACTTCCCATGAAAAACCTCCTCTCTTCGCAGGTAATAACTTGATTACTGTTTGCTGCCTGCTCTCCAAATCTAGAAACATGCAATCTCCTTGAAGAATAAAATTTGAGAGTCACTCGCAAACAATGAAGACTCTCACGTTGCAACTTGTTTATAACCGCGCTGCATTGCTTCTTTCTAAGTGAGCATAACGCTCGCTTTGTAAATCAAGGAGCAAACATTGAAAAACAAAATAACAATGGCGCTTGCCATGACATTGATGTCACCTTGTCTATTCGCTGCTGAGACGATCACCCTTAATTCTGCTGAAGTGTCGCCACGTATCGTCGGTGGCGTAGATGCCAACCCAGCGGAATGGAAGTTCTATACCCAGATTGTGAATTCAAACAGTAACCGCTCTTTCTGCGGTGCCAGTTACATCGGCAAGGGATTTGTCTTGACTGCCGCACACTGTGTGGACACCGACGCACCAAACCATATTGCCGTCAAGATTGGCGGCTACCGATACAATGGCACCGATGGTGTGCGGGTTAATGTTTCAGAAATCTATATCCACCCCAATTTCAACACCCGCAATCTGGCCAATGACATTGCCTTGCTTAAACTCGCCAGCGTGCCTGCGGGATTAACACCAGTTGAAATAGCTGAAGGGTCGCTATACCAGTATGTGTCTGACGGTGATTTACTGACCGTAGCAGGATTAGGCCGAACTTCAGAGGGTGGCAGCTCACCAACCGTTCTCCAGGAAGTGGACGTACCTTTGGTTTCTGATGCAACCTGTCGTCAAGCAGGTGGCAGTTACACGTCCGTCGGAGGTGTATCATTCTGTGCGGGTGTACCGCAAGGTGGCATCGACTCCTGCCAGGGTGACAGTGGCGGCCCCATTGTTGTTAACCGTAGTGGTGTAACAACCCAGTTGGGTATTGTCAGCTGGGGTGTCGGCTGCGCCCGCCCAGACAAATACGGCGTTTACAGTGATATCGCTGCTCTTCGTGAGTTTGTTGATGGTGTTGTTTACGGAGGCATAGATAAAGTCAGCCTCAGCTACGCAGAGAATCAAGTGCTTGCTGATTTCATTGCTGGAGAGCCCAAACTACACACATTCACTATCCGCAACACTGGGTTTGCACCTTTCACGATTGACCGTTTAAGCGTCTCTGGTTCCGGCGTCGCGACCTCTCCTGTGATCACCAATGATCGATGTCTGCAGACTACGCTGCAGGGGAACGAATCCTGTCAGGTCGGTATTGAGTTTGGTGCCAAAGAAGTCGGTATTGCAAAAGCTACCCTGACATTTGAGATCGACCAAACAACAACGGTATATAAAGCCAATGTGTCAGCCACTGCCAAGCCAGCGATCGGGTATTGCTCTACCGATTGGCAAGAAACGGCGGTCTACTTGCCTGGTGACACTGTCACGTGGAATGGGAAACTCTGGCGTGCAAAATGGTGGACACAAGGTGAACATCCATCCACCAGCGGCCAATGGGGCGTATGGGAAGAAGTTGGCATTGCAGACTGTGGTCCCGTCAACCCTGTCGAGCCACCTGTACAACCGCCTGTTGAACCAGAACCACCAGTGACGCCAGAACCACCGACGGGTTCAGACAGCTATGTAGCAGGCACTTCATACTCGGCTGGCGATATCGTCACCAATGGCGGTTCTACTTACGAATGTAAGTCTTGGCCTTATAACCTTTGGTGTGGCTCTGCCCCAAGCGCCTATGAGCCGGGTGTCGGTACCAACTGGCAAGATGCCTGGATCCTTCGCTAACTAAAATTGCCCCGATGCAAAACATCGGGGCAATGTTATTCTCCTGCTCCTCGCATAGAACGCTCACTGTCTTCAACCAACAGCCTTGATGCGTAGTGTTTTAACGCCTCCCAATTACTCAGGCGAATACTCATTCCATGCTCCCATGCGGCGCTCGCCGCTTCATTTTGCTCATGAGCGGAAATCGTTGGCACTGATGCACTGTTCGAGGCAGAAAAAGGAGCCAGGCTTAGTTCTATTTGCATGCTGTTCTCCTCGAGACCCAGATCCTTTTGAAGGTAAATATCTGGATACCGGGAGCCCGCATTCAGAATGCACTCGATATCATCCGGCGAGTCATTCCTGTGCCAGCAAACACGCACTGATAGCCCTTTACCTGCCAGTTTAAGAAGCTCACCAAATGCCAGCCAGCGGTTGCGGCAATCTTTGACTGACATCGACACCTGTGGGACGCCAATTAGCCTTTCAACTGCCACATCAATCAAAGCAGGCAAGTGGCAAAACAAACTGCCACCATGAAGGTTCACGAGGATATTGCCGTCGATGATTTCGCACCGCGGAGCACGCGCTTCTCGCTCTTCATCTAAGGTAGGTAAAGCCTCGACAAACATCGAAACGCCACTCAACCCTGCCATTTCCAGATCAACCACAGTTTCCGCGATGGTATCTGATTCACCATGGGGGTGGTTTAACGCATCAAAGGCCTTAGTGCATAGCCCCACCAATTCGTTGTGAGAGACCTGGATCATAGCGCCTCCCTTTGCTCTGAAGACGAGGTTAAAACAGGAAACAGCCAAGAGTCAGTGTCTGCACCATTACCCAATTCTGCAAAAATTGGAGCACCTTGGAACAAGGTCACTCTCACCCAGCGGTCAGAGCGGGGATCGAACTTAGTCGCTCCAAACATCGAAAGCTTGCAGCGAAGCAGGTGCATGGGCAGCACATTTTTCGCCAGCACATTGATTTGAATATCCCCCATTGGGCAATTGCCAAGCGTCCAAATACGACGGGCAATCATTCTGAAACGCGTATTTTCCAGCAGGAACTCGGCCAGTGATGTGGATGAATTCACTTGTTTTAGTGAGTGGTAGAACCTTGAAGCCTGCCTGCCTACATCAAGCCCCAGCTCTTTTTCTTCCCCAGGTTCTTCACCGCGCACCGCCATGCGAGGCTCTTCTTTATCCTGTGAGCGATACCAAAACCAGTACTGATTATCTGCTTCAGAAAAATCTATCTCCAATGCCCAGCGATAACGCGTCTCCAGCAGAGAAATCATGGTCGACACTTTAATGCCCGGTGTCAGTGACAAAGATTCATCTGCATTCATTTCATTGCAAAAAGGATCGACAATGTCTGGGAATGTTTCGAGCAAACAAGTGACCAGAATTTCCTGTGTTTCGAAAGAGTATTTTTCCGCCGTAGAGATGGCATCAACCCAATATGACCCATCACTGGAAAGCATCACAATGTCCTGCTCCAGGGACGGCAGTTCATCTACACTTTGGGCGTTTAAGCCTTTCTGATGCGCGTCAATGGTCACCACTTCTTTCAGGTGTTTTCTGGCCTTGTGTAACAGAGACAACACCCTCACCGCGCTCGTTTCGCAGACAGTTTGCTGCGACACTGCCGCCAAAGCCATTTCCCGGTGAGTCAACCAATTGTCTACCACTCTTGGATGACGAATAAGATAAGGCGCCATACCCAAACCCGTGGCATTGCCTACCCCGATATAGCGCTGTAACTCAGGTGACAAGGTAGTCGCATGAACGCCGCCTTTTTGCTTCGCCAGAAAATGAACCCAGTCCAGACTGAATTCGCGAAGCATATAAACCGCACACATTTGCGCACTGAATGAGAGACGGAAATCCGGGTTTTCATTCAGCGTTTCAAAGTCCGCAATCCCAAATTTTCCATTCCCATAGACAGCGGTTGTGCGGAGGATGTACCCCACATTTGCGATTTCCTGAGCATTGGGTTGTTGCCCAACCGACAACGCGTCAATCAGATGTTCAAACACACGCACACTCTTGTTGGCTCGGGATAAAACCAGCACTTGCGTGGTATTTCTGCCAGCTTCCTGCAGCGGCACATTTTGACGCAAGCGATCCAGCTCTCTCTGATCAACCCGTCCCTTGACCAGCGCCATGGTCACATCCCACTTTTCCGCAATGACACGGTCATTGCGCTCTTCATCGGCAATAGCCGTTGAAAAAACGACCAGTTGATAAACCCCATTTGGCGTCAGCAGCTCATAGACTGCGGTACCAAAACCTTCTGCAGCAATGTCCCATTGAACGCATTCAATCTTCCACTGCTCAGATTCCATCTTTCTCAGCAAACTACGCACGAAGCTAAGACGGGTTTGGTGCATCGCACCCAATCGATAGGGATCCATCACCACAGCTGGATCACGCAGCATAGTGACACTTTCCATAGCAGTTTTTGCATTCATGAAGCCACACCTACAAACGCTTAGCATTGTTGATTATTGGGGGACAGCGTTATTCATGCTGTCCCATATTTGCCCCGTTACTTTCAAATCGCGACCATCAATCCAAACCCTGCTCTTTCGCCATTTGCAGTGCGATTTTCGGACCATTCCACAGTGACGGCAGCAGGATGAGCGATACCGGCACCGCAGTGATAACAATGAAAGATTGGAGTGCGGAAACGCCGCCAGAGCCAAGGGAGATAAGAATGATGGCGGTAGCCCCCATCATGACACCCCAGAAAGTGCGCATCAGACCATTTGGGTTGAGGTCGCCGCTGATCACCACGCTGATGGTGTAAGTCATGGAGTCACCCGTGGTGACAATGAACACCGTGGTGAGGATTAGGAATAGAATCGACATCAGCATGGGGAAAGGCAGTTGCTGAGTAATGGCAAGCAGTGACGCCGGCAGGTTAAAGCCTTCGAATGCTTTACTCACCGAGCCAGGTTCTGCCATTTCAAAAGCCAGACCGGAGCCACCCACAATGGTGAACCAGAAGCAGGTGATAAGCGGCGCAATGATGCTGATCGTAGTGACCAATTGACGAATCGTTCTGCCACGGGAAATTCGTGCAATAAAGATGGCCATCATCGGACCGTAGCCCAGGAACCAGCCCCAGAAAAATACAGTCCACCAGCTCAGCCAACCCATATCGCCGCGGAAGGTAGCCATAGGGATGAAGTTGTCGACCATGGTGCCTACGCCTTGCAGGTAACCATTAATAATGAAATCAGTCGGGCCAACCAAAAGGATATAAGCCATCAAGCCCACAGCCAAAATCACATTGTAACGACTCAGGATCTGGATACCGCGGTTGACGCCACTCAATGCTGAGATGGTGTAGATAGCGATTGCACAGAGGATGATGATGAATTGAGTTGTAAAGCCATCAGGCAATGCAAACAAGGCGTTCAGTGCGTAACTAATTTGCAAGCCAAGAAAACCAATTGGTCCAATAGTTCCCGCTGCAACCGCAATGATGCAGCAAGCATCAATCAAGGCGCCAAACATACCAGTCATGGCACGCTCACCGAATACCGGGTAAAGCAGAGTACGCGGTTTGAGTGGCAGCCCTTTGTCATAGTGCAGGTGCATCAGCACAATAGTGGTCAGCGTGCCAAGGATGGCCCAAGCAAGGAAACCCCAGTGCATGAAAGATTGTGCCAACGCATTAAATGCCTGACGCTGAATATTGCCTTCAGGCACGCCATACAGTGGAGGTGGATTAACGAAGTGAGCAATCGGCTCTGCCGCCGCCCAAAAGACACCACCGCCGGCCAAAAGGGTACAAAGAATGATTGCCAGCCATTTGAAGCCTTCCATTTCGGGCTTGTCCATCGCACCTAAGCGCACTTTCCCGGTACCTGGACTAAATGCCAGTGCAAGACCAATCAAAAACGTCGCCAGCAGCAGTAACTGCCAGTAAGGGCCAAAGAAGGACACACTCCAACTGAAGCCAGCATTGACCAGTGAAGACAGAAGCTTGTTATCAACAAGCGCTATCACCACAAACAGCGTGAGAAATCCGCCGCTCATCCAAAAAACCGGATTATCAAGACCCAGTTTCACCCAGACACTTTGTTCCTTATTTACAGTGCTTGTCTTCTCTGCATTGAGTAATTCAGACATCATCTGTCTCCACGTTGTCATTAGCCCCTGAACCAGCGTCCAGAAACCTTGCTCCTTGTGAGCGGTTATCCCGCTTCGCGAAATGTTTAGATATTTATTCCGGCTTTAAGCCGTCTTCCAAAAAAGTGAGCCAGTTGCGGCCGAGTATCCCTGCCGTTTCCTGTTCACTGAATCCAATTTCGCGCAATCCCTGATAAATATTTTTTAGCCCGCTAGTCTCTGGGAACCACGGCAAAGCCGCAGGCCAGCCAGCGTTTGAAGCCGAGCCTTCTCCGTAATCGAGGCTTTTCGACCATCTGCCATTTCGCATCCATTCGAGAACACTTTGTGGCTGGTTTTGACAAAGGTCACTGCCAATAGCGAGGCGTTCTACACCCACCATTTCAGCGGTATCGGCGACCATTCGGCAAAAGTCTTCCAGGCTGCAATCGCTGCCGCCAGGAAGGTGGAAAGGGTAAAGACTGAAGCCAAGCAAACCGCCTCTTTCGCATAAGGCTCGGATCACTTCATCCGACTTATTGCGAAGCGCTGGGTGCGCGCGCTGCGGGTTGGCATGGCTGATACAGATAGGGCGTGAAGACAAATCAATCGCTTCCAGCGTGGAACGCTCAGAGCTATGAGACATATCGACAATCATGCCAACACGGTTCATTTCCGCGATAGCTTGTTTGCCAAAGCGGGTGACACCGCTGTCTTCCTGCTCGTAACAACCCGTCGCCAGCAAGCTCTGGTTGTTATAGGTCAACTGCATGATCAAAAGACCGAGCTTACGCATGACCTCAATCAGGCCGATTTCATCGTCGATCGGCGAGCAATTCTGGGCACCGAAAAAGATGCCAACCTTGCCTTCGCTTTTCGCCTTGAAAACGTCTTCCATGGACAGAACAGGCATGATCAGATCGCTGTTTCGCTCGAAATGTAGATTCCACTCGGCAAAACGGGTCAGTGTTTCACGTGCATTCTCGTGGTACACCAAGGTCACATGAACCGCAGTGACACCGCTTTGTTTGAGCGATTCAAAATACGCTCTGTCCCAAAGGCAGTATTGCAATCCATCGATGATGATTTCGTCCTGATACATAAGCTGTCCCTACCCTGATCAATTAGTACGCGCGCTGGTAAGCCGTTTTCACGATGGTGTAGAAATCACGTGCATACTGGCCCTGCTCGCGCGGACCAAAGCTGGATTCCTTACGGCCGCCAAACGGTACGTGATAGTCAGTGCCTGCCGTTGGCAGATTTACCATCACACAACCGGTTTGGGCTTGTTGCTTAAAGAGGGCGCTGCTGCGAAGGCTGGATGTCACAATCCCCGCAGTCAGGCCAAAACGGGTTTCATTCACTGTGGCGATGGCTTCATCCAGAGAACCGACGCGCTGAACGCAAGCCATAGGAGCGAATAGCTCTTCCTGATTGATGTCCCAATCATTCTGGGTATTGATGAACAAGGTCGGCGCCATGTAGTAGCCGTCGTTTTCAAGGGTTAAACGCTCACCACCAGTAACAAGTTCCGCACCCAATTCATGGGCTCTCTCCACCCATTTCAGGTTTGAAGAGAGTTGGCGTTCATCGACGACTGGCCCCATAAACACGCCGTCTTCCAACGCATGACCGACTTTCAGTTGCTGCATACGCGCGGAAAGTGCTTCAACGTAAGCATCATGAACGCTATCAAGGACGATAAGGCGGGAGGACGCTGTACACTTCTGACCTGTCCCAGAGAATGAGCCGGCAATGGTTGCTTCTACGGCGATATTGATGTCAGCGTCTTCGGCAATAACAAGGGCATTCTTACTGCCCATTTCAAGCTGGCAGCGAACAAAGTTAGGCGCCGTCGCTGCCGCTACTTTTCGGCCTACATCTACTGAACCCGTGAAGCTGACAGCATCGATTTCGCTGCTGTGGATCAGGGTATCGCCCACTTCAGAGCCCGACCCCAGCACCAGATTAAACACCCCTGCTGGCAGCCCTGAACGATGAATGATGTCTGCCAATGCCACGGCACTTGCCGGTGTCAGGTTGGCAGGCTTCCAAATCACGCTGTTACCAAATGCCAGCGCTGGCGCGATTTTCCAAGAGGCGGTCGCCGTCGGGAAGTTCCATGGCGAAATGATCGCTACGACACCCACCGCTTCGCGAGTGACTTCCACCTGAACGCCTGGACGCACAGACTCGGCCATTTCACCCATTTGGCGCAGCACTTCCGCCGCGTAGTATTGGAAGAATTGTCCCGCACGGTAAATCTCCCCGCGACCTTCAGCGAAAGGCTTGCCTTCTTCACTGGAAAGCAAACGACCCAAATCATCACAGCGAGCAATCAGCTCATCGCCAATGGTTTGCAATACTTTCTGTTTTTGCTCCAACGGCGTTTTCGCCCACACTGGTTGTGCTTCACGGGCACAGGCAATCGCCTGATGAACCTGAGCTTGGCTGGCTTGCGCAAAGTCACCCAAAGACTCGGAAATGTTAGATGGGTTAATGTTGGCAACCGTGCTGGCTCCATGACACCACTCCCCACCGATGTAGAGTGCGTTCTCTCTGTTCAGGCTCATCCTTAACTCCTTGATCTCATTTTTTTATTTCAAATTCATTCGTTATTGAGGAAGCGCGGCGTACACCACCAGCTCCACCAACATGCCTTCCCTCGCTAAACCCGCCACCACCATGGCCGCACGGTTGGGGTATGGCGCATTAAAGTATTCGCCGTACACCTGATTGACGGTTGCAAGGTAACTACGTTCAGTGACGTAAATCAGCACTTGCAGCACCGCTGAGCTGGTCACGCCGGCACTTTCAAGCGTGTGCATCAGGTTATCCAAGGTTTGACGGGTCTGTGCTTCAATGCCGCCATCCACCAGCTGGCCTTGGCTATCAATCGGGATTTGAGCAGTGTAGAGCGTGCCGTTATGCCCTACCGCCCACTCTAGGGGCGCTTTTGAGGCAAACAGATCTGTTTTAATCACGGATTTCTCTGCTGGGTGACTATCTTGAGGCAACATTGAATTCAGACTCTCTTTGTCAATTTGTTAACAATTGATTAAAGTCTGCCTTACAATTTTTGATAAAACGAACGGTTAATTTTTTTCAATTGTTCAGTTTTATTTATCACTTTCCGGAGAGGGGTTGGGAGATATGGATATTAAGCTGCAGCAGTTGAAACACTTTTCTCTGGTGGCAGAACAGCGTGGTTTTCGCGCTGCGGCTTCAAAAGCCAATCGTTCACAGGCTGCGCTGTCTACCTCGGTAAAAGAACTTGAAAAGATACTGGGACAATCCCTTTTTGATACGGGACACAAGGCTAAGCTCACCCCCTTTGGCGAATTCTGTCTTCCTAAAATCAATCAGTTCCTTAAGCTCTATGATGAGCTGAATTCTGACCTCTGTGCTGCTGCCGCAGGCCAATTAGGTCAGGTTAGAATTGCCAGCGTTCCTTCGGTCGCCGCGAAGTTAATCCCTACCATTCTTGCGAGCTACACAGAAAATCATCCGAATGTAGATGTCGCTCTGGTGGATGACAACGCAGCCGGTGTCGAAGCAAGGTTACTCGCAGGTGAAGTAGATTTGGCGCTGGGAAACTGTCTTCATATTCAGGATGAACGCATTGAATTCACGCCGTTGCTGGCCGATCCTTTGGGTGTGGTGTGTTTGAAAGACCACCCTCTGACGCAGCAGGCAAGAGACATCGAATGGCAAGATCTGGTGGCGCTTCCTTTTGTAAAAAATGGCACCTGCACCCTGCTTGAGCCCACGCATGCCAATGTACTTGCTGCCAATGCACGCTACAGCGTCGAAAACATTACCTCCCTGTTTTCCGTTTTAAAGCTTGGGATAGGCATTACTACCCTGCCTAAACTCGCTTTCCCAGATGATGAGCGGGATCTCTGTTGGCTGCCCCTAACAACACCTTATGTGGAAAGACAAATTGGTATCTTACGGCTGAAAGATCGCTATTTTTCGCCGCAGGCTTATGAATTTTACGAACTCTGCAAAACACGACTTGCTGATGATAGGAAAAACCAATCTTAACGATAGGAGAAATGAAATAGCCTCAAAGCCGGGATACGAATAATCTACACCCAAGCAAATCAAAGGAAAGGTTTTCAAAATGAGTACATTAACCGTGCGTTGTCCACATTGTAATAAGCTGAATCGCATTCCAGCTGAGCGCGTTGATGAGAATCCAAGCTGCGGCATTTGTAAGTCTTCGCTGCTAACAGGAAAACCGATTGAAGGCACTGATGACAACATGGACGCCCTGCTCGCTTCAGGTAAGCCTGTGGTTATTGATTTTTGGGCGCCTTGGTGTGGTCCATGTCAGGGATTCGCGCCAGTATTTGAGGCCACCGCAAAAGGTAAGCAAGAAGACGCTATCTTCGTCAAAGTAAACACGGAAGAGCAGCAAGCGCTGGCAGCGAAATATCGAATCCGCAGCATACCAACCATCATGGTGTTTAAAGATGGAAAGATGGCACAGCAAATCAACGGTGCGCTGCCACAAAATGAGTTCAACGGCTGGTTATCCCAGGCTATCTAACTCATTTCACTATCCATATCGAGGGGCGCTAAAGCGCCCTTTTTTGTTTCGATTGAACCGAAATCCTCAATAACGACAAAAACCAAGGGGTTGTTATCAAAATCACTTAATGATAATAATTATCATTATCTAGAAATAAATCAGGGCCGGTAGATGATCGACAGAACGTTTTTATACACAGAGTATTTTCAGTCGTTGGAAAGGTTTAATAGTTCAGACATTGTCTGGGGCTATGAGCCTGATGTGGTTTACCACTTCATTCAGTCCGGTGTCACGCTCGCTTCCTACCATGAGTTAGGCGCAGAAAACGAAAGCCCGCTGCTCGCCGAGCTGTATCTGCGTCAGATTTATTTCGCAATGATTGAAGCCATCCGCGACCCCAAGCGATCACAGCAATTCCGCCATGTGTGCCTGAACATGATTCATGAGCCTCTGATTGCGCTCAAACGGTTTTATAAACGCCGCCATGGCGGGGAACAGAGATTCCTCTCACTACAACTCGAATTACAACGCCTTCAGGCACCATTGGATTAAAGGCAAAAGGACCCTGTATGACTACCCAAGAATTCAGAACAGAGAAAGACAGCATGGGGGAAATTCGCGTTCCTGCCGATGCCCTCTACCAAGCACAAACTCAGCGTGCCGTCGACAATTTCCAGTTCAGTCGACACACTATGCCAGCCACTTTTATTCAGGCCTTGGCATACATTAAGCAGACCGCTGCTATCACTAATGCACAGCTGGGTTTGCTGCAAGGTGATATTGCTGAATCAATCTCTGATGCTGCCCAAGAGATCATTGATGGTGAACACCTCGGCCAGTTTCCTGTCGATGTATTCCAAACCGGTTCTGGTACCAGTTCTAACATGAATGCCAATGAAGTGATTGCGACGCTCGCCAGCGCCAAGCTCGGCGATATCGTTAGCCCAAATGACCACGTAAATATGGGCCAAAGCAGTAATGACGTAATACCTACTGCGATTCAAGTCAGTGCCGCTTTAACGATTGAAAAGCACCTTCTGCCATCTTTGGCACACCTCTCCCATACACTGCATATGAAGCGTGAAGATATCGGTGCCGTGGTCAAAACAGGGCGCACTCATTTGATGGATGCGATGCCTGTGACTTTTGATCAAGAACTCGGAGGCTGGCAGTTCCAGGTTGAGCATGCCAAAGAAGGTATTGAGCGCAGCCTGAAAGCTGTTAAGGCACTTGCACAAGGCGGAACGGCTGTTGGTACAGGTATTAATGCAGATCCGCGCTTTGCTTCCGCATTCGCCCACAACCTGTCACAAGCGACAGGCTCGCAGTTTGAAGCCAGCGAAAACTTCTTCTTCAACCTCAGCAGTCAGGACGCCATGGTTGCTTTGTCTGGCCAACTCAAGACGGCTGCTGTCGCCATCATGAAGATTGCCAATGATCTACGTTGGATGAACTCCGGTCCGCTGGCGGGGTTGGGAGAAATTGAGCTTCAAGGCTTGCAGCCAGGATCTTCCATCATGCCGGGAAAAGTGAACCCTGTGATTCCTGAAGCAGCAGCGATGGCAGCAGCGCAGGTGATTGGTAACGACGCCACCGTCACCGTGGCTGGCCAATCTGGCAACTTCCAGCTTAACGTGATGCTTCCAGTGATTGCTCACAACGTATTGGAGAGTATTGAACTGCTCAGTAACAGTTCGCGTGCACTCGCAGACAAGGCCATTTTCACGTTCACGGTCAGGAAAGAAAATCTGGATGTTGCGCTGGCAAAGAACCCCATTTTGGTTACTGCGCTCAACCCTGTGATTGGCTATCTGAAAGCGGCAGAGATCGCCAAAAAGGCTTACAAAGAAGGTCGAGCCATCATTGATGTTGCGGAAGAAGAGACAGATTTAGACAGAGAAACGTTAACGCGCTTGCTCGACCCTACCCTACTCACCCAAGGTGGGTTGGCAGAATAGAATAAGAATACCCATACGACCTGATGATGCTTGAATTCAGAGGTCATCA
>NZ_LASY01000174.1:0-201 GCF_000973155.1 Grimontia sp. AD028
GCCTTCTGCCAGGAAGCCTTAGGCTTCGATAGGCGCACGCCAGTCATCCGCACCGGAAGTGCCTGCTACCGTGTGCTCCCAGTCAATCTTGCGGTAGGCCACAGAGACAGTCACCAGCTGAGTGAACTCTTTCTTCTGTGCGTCCTGACAGTGAGGCATGTTGCAATCGATATCGATGATGGTGCCGTCAGTCAGGATGGT
>NZ_LASY01000175.1:0-338 GCF_000973155.1 Grimontia sp. AD028
ACCGTCGACACCACAGCACCGGGTCAAGGCACCGGGGAAAACGGCACGGATGAACTGCCTCTGGTGGCGATCCCTGAAGCGGCTGACGGCATCAATAAGGACGAAGCCGGTGACGGCATTGATGTGCTGGTCACCCCTCCAACAGGCATTGAACCGGGCGACACCGTCACCCTTACCCTGACCAAACCGGACGGTTCAACTGCTGAGATATCTGCCACCGTGCCTGATGGCTGGACTGCAGGCACCGCTGTGACCATTACCATCCCAACCGCGGAAATCAGTGATGGCGGCAGCTTTAATGATGGTAACTACACCCTCACGGCGACTGCCTCCGATAC
>NZ_LASY01000176.1:0-4865 GCF_000973155.1 Grimontia sp. AD028
TCTGCCTTGCATAAAATCCCCACAAACTGCTGCAAAAATCATCACCAAAGGTCAACAGCCCCTAGAAAGTAAAAAGCCGACTGAAAAGTCGGCTTTTTCTTTGTGGCAAGGATTTGTTGAACTGTGTTGGTTAGCCCAGATTAACCATAAGCAATCGACGGTAGCCAGAGTACCAGGTTCGGCCAGAACACCAGCATCACCAAAGCCAGCAGCTGAAGGATAATGAAAGGAATCACACCCTTATAGATATCCATCAGTTTCACTTCCGGTGGACATACGCCTTTCAGGTAGAACAAAGCAAACCCGACGGGGGGTGTTAAGAAGCTCGTCTGCAAAGCCATCGCCACCAGCATCACAAACCAAACCAACTCTGGATTATCCAGCCCCGGGTAATCACCAATGCTCAAATCTAGGCCCAACACCACAGGTGCTAGCAGCGGTAGCACAATCAGGGTAATTTCAATCCAGTCGAGGAAGAAACCCAGCAGGAAAATCACCAACAGAATGAAAGCCACAATGCCGTAAGGACCAAATGGCAAGGCTTCAAAAGCACTTTCGATAAACTCGTCGCCGCCAAGTTCACGCAACACCAATGCAAAACAGGTCGCACCAATAAATATCGCGAAGATATAAGCGGTGGTTTTGTAGCTGTCGAGCAGCACTTCTTTCAGCACCGCGAACGAGAAACGTTTGTAGTAAACCGCCAGCAAAATCGCACCGAATGCACCCACACCAGAAGCTTCCGTTGGTGTCGCTATCCCCGCAAAGATAGAGCCTAACACCACAATGATCAGCATGAAGGTTGGCACAATCGCTTTGGCTACATCTTTGATGACTGCCCAATCAACGCCTTTGGCATCTTCCGGTAAAGGCAAAGAATCTGACTTCACCATCCCCATGATCAGCAGGTACACAATATAAATCGCGCCCAGCATTAAACCCGGGAACATGGCCCCCATAAAGAGGTCACCCACGGAAAGCCCCAACTGATCCGCCATGATCACCAACATGATAGAAGGCGGCAGTAAGATCCCGAGTGTGCCTGCCGAGGCGACGGTACCCAGTGCTAATGGAAGGTTATAACCCTGCTTCATCATGGCAGGCAGAGACATGGTCGCCAGCAACACCACCGATGCACCGATAATCCCTGTCGACGCAGCGAGGATGATACCAATTGCCATCACGGTAATTGCCAAACCGCCATGTACGCGGCCAAACAACGCCTGCATCGCATGCATCAAGCGATCCGCCACACCGGATTTATCCAGCATGTTCCCCATGAAAATGAACATCGGCAAGGCCACCAATATCCAGTTGTCCATGATTTTGTAGAGGCGGTTAACCACAAGCCCAAGGGTCGTGAAATCCAACCCTGTCCAAGTGTCGAGGTAGATATCGCTGTAATAGCCAATGAAGGCAAACGCCACGCCCACGCCGCCCAATACCCATGCGACTGGAATACCGATAAACAGCAGCACAATAAAACTGCCGAACATCGCCAGAATAAGAATCTCATTCGCTTCCATGCGAACCTCCTTTTCTCAGGTAAGCCACAGCACGGAGCAATCGGGCAAGGCTGGCAAAAGCCAACAAAGCCGCACTGAATGGAATCGCAGATTTGATCAACCATCGCCAAGGCAAACCGGACGGCGCATTGGAACGCTCATTCACCCGCCAGGCTTCGTACACGAAATCGAGGGAGTGAATGAAGATGACGTACATAAACGGCCAGACGAAGAACAGCACAGTGATAATTTCTATCCAGGATTTTGTCTTCTGCGAAAAGCGGTGATAGAAAATATCGACCCGAACGTGCGTTCCGGTGATCTCGGCATAAGACAAACCAAACAACACACCGATGGCATAGAGGTGCCACTGCAACTCTTCCAGCGCAATTTGGCCATTGTTGAAAACTTTTCGAAGCACTACCTGCGTGATGATTACCAGAACCAGAACCAAATAGCTCCAAGCCAGTGTGCGTCCGACAACCCGGACGACATGCTCAATGCTGTCTGCAAGTGGTGAAGCAGGGAGTGAGTGAGAAGGCTGGGTCATAACGAACTCCTACACCCATAGAAAAAGGAAAAGTGGGCAGCATCCTGCTGCCCAAAAACCACACAGCCTGTTATTGACCGCGCGGCAGGAACCCTTTCGATTCCCAGATCTGGTAGTTCTTACGGAAGTCAGACATGTCAGCCCATACTTTTGCGAAGTAAGGGTCTTTCTTCTGCTCTTCCACCACTTCCAGCCAGGTAGATTCAAACAAGTTCAGCATTTCGTCATTCCAGTAGCGGAGTTCAACACCCTGCTCCTGCGCTTTTTGCATCGCTTCAAACTGCATCGCTTCACCTTCGGCAATCGAGTTCGTCATTGAAGCCAAACACAGTGTTTCAACAGCAGACTGCTGATCTTCATCCATCTTGTTCCAGGTGTCTTTGTTGATCAGAAGTTCAAACATGGTGGCCTGCTGGTGCCAGCCTGGGAAGTAGTTGTATTTAACAATCTTATGGAAGCCCAGGCGTTGGTCGATAGCTGGCTGGGAGAACTCACTCGCGTCAATGGCACCTTTTTCCAGCGCACCGAAGATCTCGCCACCCGGAAGTTGAACCGTGCCGACACCGAGTTTTTCCATGACCTGACCACCGAGACCAAAGAAGCGCATGGTCAGGCCTTTTAAGTCTTCAGGCTTCTCAATAGGTTTTTTGAACCAACCTGATGTTTCAGGTGAAATGATCGCACAAGGCAAGACTTTCACGTTATAGCCCGCCTCGTCATACATGCCTTGATACAGTTTCAGGCCGTTGCCGTAGAACATCCACGCCATGTATTCCGGTGCTTCAGGGCCAAAAGGTACAGCAGAGAACAAAGCCGCTGCCGGCATTTTCCCTTGCCAGTAACCTGCAGTCGCGTACCCGGAATTCACTTTACCGCTGGATACCGCATCAAGAATTTCCAGTGGTGCCACCAGCTTACCCGGCTCGTAGACTTTCATTTTGATGGTGTTGCCTGACACAGGCTGAATGCGTTCGGAGACCCACTTAATTGGGGTGCCAAGAGCTGGTAAGTGAGTGCCGAAAGCAATAGGCGTTTTTAGCAATACTTTGTCAGCCAGCGCTGAGCCTGAAAAACAAAGTGTTGCTAAAGCGATTGCCTTAATAGGGGTCGAGATTGACGTTTTCATTGTCCACTCCTTGGTGCGCAGCTTCACTATTTAGGATGTATAAAAATGCTGCATGTAGGGTTGAGGTTTAGAGCACATTGACGCTGTTAAAAAGTTGTTACCATCTAGACTATGCCTGCAACAAATAAAAAAATATCAGGTAGAAAACGGACTTAGCGTCCATAGCATTGCGTAATCGCTGTACGTAGTTCTACGTAGCAAAGCGATTTTTTACGAAGCTAACGGAGTGATAGTGACAAAATTATCAGGCATGACGATGCCGATCAGGATGAAATTGCTGGTGCTGGCAATGCTTCCTTTGCTCTTGATGTTTGGTCTGATTATCGGGCTGGTAGTCATTCAGTCAGATAGTCTGTCTAAGAATCAGGCTAATCTCATTCGCTCGGAAACGCTGGCGTCCAAGAAACAAGAATTGCTGAAATACGTAGAACTCGCTCGCGCATCTATTTCTCCGGTTTATGATGCCGCTGGCGAAAATGATGAAGATGCTAAACAGCAAGTCATCGATATTTTGAATAACCTCACATACGGCGAGGATGGCTATTTCTTCGCATACACCTACGATGGCACAAACCTTGTGCTTCCCTATCAACCCGAACTCGTCGGCCAAAACATATGGGAAGTAGAAGACGCTCGAGGCTTCAAACTCCTTCAGGCACTGATCCACACCGCCCAACAAGGTGGTGGCTTTGTGGATTACTACTGGCACAAACCTTCCCGTAAAGAGCAAGTTAAAAAGCTCAGCTACGCCATTGGGCTCGATAAATGGGGCTGGATGGTGGGAACCGGTGTGTATATCGATGACATCGAGATTCAGGTCGAATCTGTTCACAGCAAAATTGACGAAACCATCAGCAAAACCTTTATCGGTCTGGGGATTGCGTTGGTGATCACCATTGGCATCATGGCAAGCCTTGCCACCAGCATTCACATCAATGCCCGAGAACTGGCCGACCAAAAGCTGCAAGCTCTTAACCGTCAGTTGATTGAATCACAGGAAGAAGAACGCACCCGTGTCGCCAGGGAACTGCATGATGGTATTAACCAGATTCTGGTGTCAGTGAAATACCGCCTCGATAACATCAAAGAAGCCAGAACCGACAAAGAACGGGAAGAGAACATCGCATTAGGCCAATCGACTCTCAACGAAGCCGTTCGCGAGCTTCGTCGAATATCCAAAGACCTACGTCCTGCATTGCTTGATGACTTGGGGCTATTGGTAGCATTGGAAGATCTCGCCAAAGAAGTCTCGCAGCGCTCTGGTATGACAGTGTTGTTTGAGCATCATCTGGACATGAGAAACGTGTCGAAATCGGCTGAAATCACCTTGTTCCGTGTTGCTCAGGAAGCGCTTCACAACGCAGAAAAACACGCCAAAGCGAAAGCCGTAGACATGATTTTGCAGGAAGAAGAAGGTGAAATCGTGCTCACCGTCGCTGATGACGGCATCGGATTCGAAGAACATAGAGTGTCGAACACCAGCCAGTCGATGGGCTTAAAGAATATGAGAGAACGCATCGAGAACCTTGATGGCACCTTCTCTATCAGCAGCTTGCAAGACCAAGGAACGGAAGTGCGGGCCATTGTTCCGATTGCAGTCTAAAGCGGAATGTTTCTAGGGGCTGTTGACCTTTGGTGATGGTTTTTGCAGCAGTTTGTGGGGGTTTTGTGCAAGGCAGAGGCT